>CAZFVW010000016.1:0-16253 GCA_964522285.1 uncultured Thermoplasmata archaeon
AGTTCTTCCCTTAATACTTGGAAATTCTTCTCCCACTTCTCTTTTAGTTTTTCCAACTTTCCAGTGAGCTCTCTTTTCCTGCGCTCTAACTCTTCTATCTTTTCATCTACTTTTTTGTGTGCTTCTTTAACCGAACCTCTGAGATTCAAGAGATCGAATGTTCGAACGTCTCCTTTCCTGAGAGCACCGTCGAGCTCATCTTCCTTCCGGATATAGGCGCCTGCGATAACTACATGCAGTTCTTCATCGACTTTTTGGATGTGGTGGAAAGCACCATCTACTCTGGATATAGCTTTCTTGAACTTGATCGGGCTGGTTGTTTTCCCGGCTCTGAACACGGTATATTGAGATTCTCCCAGGTGTGAAAGTTCGATATCCATACCTTTCATGAGTTCCAGGTTCTCTTTTACCGAATCTAGTTCTTTGAGTTTCTCTGAGATATCTGATAATTCATCGTCTTTGGATACGATCTCATCCCCGACCTGATCCATCAATTTATCCGTATCATCCATCACTTCCTGGATGCTTTTTTTCTCACGCTCGATCGGGACTATCTCTGTGGGATTTATGAATTCTGATATGCTCCCTTCATCTTTCTCTAATCTTTGAAAGATATCGATAACTGAAGAAAGCTTCATGTCGTAATCCGTACATGTTCTAACTATATCTAGGATACCGCATTCTTCTACACGTTCCTGAACATTGATATCTCTATCAACATCTGATATCTCGGCTATCCCGGCCTCGTGGAGCGAATCAACGACTCTGTTTATGTAATCGCTGTGGACGATGATAGTCAGATCCTTCATCCGCTCTGGAAAGATTATCTTTATACCTCCTGCACCCTTTCAACAACGTGTTCGACAGCCTTCTGGAGATTATCCTCGGTCCTCTCTTTGATATTTTCTGCTTCTTCATCCCCTGCCTCTTTGATATCCTGGGCCCTTTTTTCAGCCTCTTCTTCCTCTTCCTTCTTTTTTTGGTCGAGGTTCTTTTTCAACGAGAATATCTCATCTTCCTTTTCCTGAAGAGCTTTTTCTTTCTCCTGCTCAACCATCTCTTCAGCTTTTTTCTCCGCTTTTTCGATCTTCTTCACGGCTTTCTTTTCAGCTTCTTTTACCTTTTTTATCTCTTTTAGAGCCACGAGGGGACCTCCTTTGGGTATTGGAATTTGTGATATGGATAGTGTTGGCTTAGGCCAAGGACAATGCACGATAAATGATGTAGATATAAGGGTTTTGGTCGAGTAACAGTCTAGGGAAAATATTTTAAACTAAAATAGATGTTATTATAAACAGATGTTAAAAATGTAAAGGAGGCGAATAAAATAGACATCGATCCCTGGAGCATACAAAATATCGTTGGAGGAGCATTCGTTTTATTTTTCTCGTTCTGGGTCTTAAAAAAGCGAGGTATGACCAGATTGACGAAGATATTTCTGTTTTTGAGTGTGGTCATAGCCTCCTGGAACTTCATGTTTTTCATGCATATAAACACTATCGCTCCCGGATTATCTGAAAAATACTTCTCTATATCCATGGGCTTAATTTACTTTATAGCGCCTCTCATGTTACTCATGGTTATATTCGTTATCAAGGAATTTAAAAAGGTCAAGTACGTTTTTGTATACCCATCGTTCCTGTTTTTCGTTACCATCTTCATAAAACCCTTCGAAGTCGTCAAAGATGATGGTAGCTGGAGCTACAATATTTCATCATGGTTCCACACTTTGATCCATCTTAATTGGATATATATAATGCTGGTCATAGTATTATGTCTTTATGTGATTTTCAAATCACGTGATCTCTTGAAGAGAGAAAGGGCGAAATTCATCTTTTATGGTCTTATGACAGCTTTAGCTGGGGAGATAATATTGGTAACCTTAATTGATTATCATCCTGAAACTTCCTCTTTCACCGCTTTACTATTCAGCACCATGACTTTATTCATGGGGTATTCCGCTTCGTTGACAAGAGAAAAAGTTGGCGATGTTCAAACAACGGATGAAAGTTATTTTGGACTTGCTAAATATTACGTCCTCTTTTTGAGTAGATTCAAGAAGGATCTCGAAGCAAACGACCTATCGGAGGAAGATGTGTCATATGACGATCTTATAAGGGATATGGGGCTTGAAGAATTCGATCCTGATAAGAACGGCTTCGTTTTCCTGGGCCAGAATACCTTCGAGTATGAAAAGATGAAAAGATATCCTGGTGAAATACTGGATGTTGTCGAGGATATCGATCGGATGGATGATTCATTGGACGAACTCAGGTCGATACTGCTTTACACCTATAATATGATAAAAGAAAAATCAGAAGAAGAGGCTTTGGAATGGTTTATCGAGATGTTCTCAACTTACGGGAATTTTCTTTATGAGAAAAGATTGATAGATGATATACCAATTCCTTTCATCACCGTTTATCAGGATGGAAGAGTAGAAAGGTTCAATGATGCTTTTGAGGACTTATTCAATATCTTGGGAGAAGGAAGAGATCTGGAAGAGTTGAAAAAAAATGGTATATGTGAGATCGCTGCGTGTAAAGACAGTGAGAACATGTTCAGAAAAATATCATCCGCAATAGATGAATCGGGACCCAAAGATTCTAAATTTTCTATAGGATCTCGAGCCATAGGAAAAATAGTTGTTAACGTTGTATCTATACCTGATAAAGGATCACACACTGATGAAAATGGATGTAAATATATCTTATTTTTTGAAAAGAGGGAATAGTTTTAACTGAACAGTTTGAAATCAAATTTTTTATTTTTACGAGTTCATTGTTTAAGATATAACAATTATTTTTATATATCACATTATAATATTCCGAAACAACAGGAAGGACAAGATGGACGGATGGCAGATAATACCTTGGAACTTACAATACTTGGCTGGTTTTTTGTTTTCGCTGGTAATAACCATTTATATCTTTAGAAGATCTAAGTTTACAAAGGTCAATCAAATTTTTTCAATATACGGCATCTGTGTGATGGGATGGAATTCATTCGTTTTCGTCCATCGTTCAGCCCCCAATTCATTCATATCTAACATCTCGTTCAGACTATCCAGCTCTTTCGGATTCTTTATGTTTGCTATCATATCCCTGATGCTTCTTTATATGTTCAAGAAAAGGTTCTCCAATATACTGATACTCATACCCGCTTTTATCATTTCATCTGTAGTTATAATATACGGGCCAATCGATATCGTTCAAACGGAATATGGCTGGTGTTTCAATTATCATGATTGGTTCTTTTTATTTTTCATCCTCACATTCCTGATATTCTATTTTACAGCAACAGGTTTGATAGGGCTTTGGATTATCAAAAAAGTAAAATCCAAGATTATCCGATATAAGATCAAACTTATCATCATTGCAACATTAGTGGTGTATTTCGGAGGTCTGCTTTTCACCAATTTAATACTTCTTTTCGACCCTCTTTATCCTCCCTTTGGGGGTTTTATCACCACGCTTCACTTTGTTTTGATCTCTTATGCGATCATCATCGATGAGGAGGATATCGAACTTATCAAAGACAAAACAGATCGAAGGAAAGTAAAAGGTATATTGATAGGGAAATATGTACGATTCCTAAATAAATTCCGATCTGAGATGCCTGGTAAGGAGTTAGGTGAGAATTTTTTAAAATTCGAAGATCACGTCGAATCAATGGGCTTATCAAACCTCGTCCGATACAAAAATGGAAAACTATCGTTCAACAAAGAAGGTATCGGTTACGAGGATATAGAGGACATCCCCGCAAAGATACTGGACGTCACAAATAACCTCGGATGGGCAGATTCACTTATCACGGAATATAATGAGATATTTCATTACACCTATCAGTATATACTGCATCATGGAAAATCTGATGCTCAGTTTTGGATGGATAGAATGATAAAATTTCATGGGCCGTACCTTTATCATAAAAACATCTTAGATGATAGTTTAATAGACCTGCGTTTGCAAGATACTTATAACCATCTCGAACCAAGAAAAATAAAATTACTAAAAGAAGAAAAACCCAAAAAAGTTTACAAATTGGTCGAAAAGGCCCATAATTGTGGTTACCATGTCATATATCTCTCGAAATACAGGCATTTTGATATAGATATCAGTCAAAATCATGCCATCAAATTAAAATTGAAACCAAGTTCTGGAGAAATAATCTTAAAAGAATTATCGTCTAAGGGTAAAGAACTACGTGTAAAACCAGAAAATACTGCCCAGATAAAAAAGATCATGTCTAGATTCCTTGAGACGAATTTTGCGGGTATAATAATTATTGATTCGTTGGATAAGATGATGCTAAACAACACCAAAAGAAAGACTTTAAGATTTTTAAGTTCGCTTGTTGATATGGTTAAGAAAAAAGATGGTATCCTACTCGTAAGTATCGATCTCAACCTAATTAAAAAATCGGATTTAGAGGAAATAGAACATTCCTTAGGGAGATAATTGAGAATTATATTCATTTCAAAATAACTTTTTATGTAAAAACTATGGATGATATTTACTCATAAATTTAATATAAATCAGGAAAGATTGAACTCGAACAAAGAGGAAAGTGAAATCCATGATTAAGAAAGACCTATGGGACGAGTATTGTTCCTTTTACGAGAAGGATTTTTCTGAGCAACTCGAGTACAGCCAGAAAAAATTAGAAGAGCATCTAGAAAGGTGGTCCAAAACGAAAACTGCTAAAAAATTGTGCCCTGATGGATTCGATACGATAGAGGATTTACCGATAACCACATATGATGATTATCCAATATTTAGTAAATATGGAAATAAGATAGAGAAAGCGGTTGAAGCTCACCCAAAACCCGATGGGATGTTATGGAAGGATTATTATAAAAAAATAGAGAAGAAGTATAAACACTTAATTGAAGATTGGGTCCCAGGCGAATACGGAGGTATTGTGAAAACAAGTGGGAGTACGGGTGAAATCAAATGGATAGTTCAAAGTAAACTATGGTTCAGTAATGTGGGTGATACCGCCCTACAAGCTATCGTATTATCTGGTTCTGAGGAGATGGGTAAAACAAGTATAGAAAGGGGAGATACGGTTTTAAACATGGGTGTTCCCATACCTTATATTGTTGGCTACGGAACAGATCATCTACAAAAAGAATTCAATCTTTTTCCGTCAATCGATATAACAGATGATATGCCAAACATGAAAGATAAATTGTACTATATTTTAAAACATCTAAAGAAAGGACAGGAACTTAACGTAGCGTTCGCCGTTGCTCCTACGCTTTACCTTTTTTCGAAAGCTGTCACAGAACCGTCTGAAATATACCTTGATAACTTTCGAAGCAGGGGTTTCGGTATCAAAAAAATGATCTTAGGCATATTGTATCTGAAAGAGAAACTGACTTCAAACCCCGATTCTTCCGCAAAAGATATCCTATCAACTAAAGGACTCACTACTGGTGGTCAGGACGTCATGCTTTATTTAAATTATTTAGAAAAGCAGTATGGAAAAGTCCCTTTAAATCTGTATGGTTCAACTGAAATCGGATTGATGACAGGAACACCGGATAACAGGACCAAATTGATGCCTAATATCCAGCACATGCACTTAGAATTCATGAACGATGGTGATGTCTACAGTATATCTGAGGTCGAAGAAGGTGAAGTTTATAAGCTGATCGCAACTCCATTTGGAAGTCCTTTGATAAGGTATAACCAGAAGGATCTTTTAAGGGTGGCTGAGACAAGGGATGACGGGATGCCTTTATTCGAGTTCGAAAGTAGGGAGATCAGTATGTTACATATAGGAAATTATTTTATAATGAATGAAGGCATTGCGTTCAGAACGTTAAAGAGGGCCGGATGGAGGATGTCCAGTAATTGGGCGGTTACAAAGAAGATCGGTAAAATCCAGGGTTTACATTTTCTTATGGAGAAGGATTGGGAGTACGATAAAGAGAGAGCACAGGAGAGGATATTTTCCGCGTTAAAAAAAGAAAATAAATTTTTCGAGGATTATATCGAAGATTTTGGAATAAGAGGTCCTAATGAGGTGATAGATGTTGAATACCTCAAAAAAGGAGCATTCAAGAGATACTCCTTAGAGAAGATGAATAAGGGAGAACCCATCGGCCAATACAAAGCACCAAAAGTGATATTACCTGAGGACAAAAAGACCATCGAAACATTAAGGACGGTTTGATATGAACGGATGGCAGTTCAACCCCTGGAATTTCCAATATCTGATAGGGTTTCTAATATCCACCATCATATCTTTTTATGTCTACAACAATAGTAGGACCTCAAAAATAACCAAATCGTTTTTTATGTACGGAATATCCGTGATGGGATGGAATCTGATCGTATTCATCCACCGTTCAGCACCTACTTTTTTTATCTCAAATATCTCTTTTAGGATATCTAGTTCTTTTGGGTTTGTAATGTTTGGACTTATATCCTTGACGCTGCTTTACATGTACAACGATGATGTAAAAAACATATTGATCCTTCTTCCTTCTCTCATCATATCGTTTGTAGTGATCATGTATGGACCGTTCGAGATAATACAGACCCCTTACGGGTTGAGTTATAAATCTTATACATGGTTTATGAAACTAGTAGGTTTTAATCTTCTTTTTTATATTATTGCCGCCCTAGTCATCGGAATTTTTATCATCAAAAAGATAAAGTCCATAATGGTCAAATTAAAAGTCAAAATAATATTGTTCGCGGCGGTAGTCGTATATCTCGGGGGCATCCTTTTGACCAATGTCTTCCTTTTTTTCCACCCTGGTACACCACCTTTTGGTGGGATCATCACAACCTTACAATTTTTACTGATAGCATATGCAGTTTCCATTGAAGAAAAGGATATCGTAACCCTAGGAAGAACCGATGAAGCTTATAGAACGCTGTCAGGATTTTATCTTGATTTTCTCAACGGATTTCAATCGAAGATGCCCGGAAAAGAATTAGGTGAGAGCACCTTTCGATTCACCGATTATTTGAAAGCGATGGGCTTAGGTGGCATCATCGAGTATAGAGAGGGTGAACCTGTATTAAAACAGAAAGAAATCGAATTTATAGCTGTAGAGGATCTCCCGGACACCATACTCAGGGTGATCAAAAAAGAGTCATGGGCTAACGCTCTCATCGAAGAGTATAGAATAATATTCACACAAACATATAGATTGATAAAAAAGAATTCTAATTTGAAAGCTTTATCATGGTACGATAATATGATGAAACTCCACGGCCCCTACCTCTATCATGAGGGGATATTGGATGATATATCTGAGGAAGTGGAGATCCCTGGTATATACGAAGAACTTCAACCTGGGATGATACGATTATTCAAAGAGAAGGAACCAAAGGAAGTTTACGAACTAGCAGAAGATGCCCAGCGGTGGGGTTACAGCAGTTTGTACTTATCAAAATATAAACATTTGAATGTTAATAATGGCGATGAAAATGATTTAAAGTTGAAGTACAGGTACGATTCCAGCAAGATGTCCATATACAGGATATCAACCGGTGAATCGGATCGATGTGTAAGCCCCAAGAACGTCGGAAAAATATGCGATATAGTTTCTGAATTTAGTGAAAACCATTATGACGGTTTGATCATCATGGATTCTTTGGATCAGATCCTTTTCGCAAACGGCTTAGATAATACTTTGAAATTCTTGAAGAAGATAGTTGATGATGTTAAAATCGAAGAGGGTACATTATTGATCAGTATCGATCTCGATCTATTCGATCGTTCGGACCTTCAAGCGATAAAAAAAGTTTTAAAAGAGGATTGAAAAATGGATATATATATGGTAATTGAGACCGTACTCGGCACAGTCTCCCTTTCAGCCTCTGCTTTATTCGTTTTTTACTCTATCAAAAATGTTTTATTGATCAGAAATGAAAATATACAAGTTTTAAGGCCGATAGGAGCCGTACTGATTTTGATGACGGGTCTAATCTACATGTTCATCACGTTCACAGATACTCTCGATGGAATATTAGAAAGCACTGCACTCTTTTTATTTTTTGCCGCAGTATCGATGATCATTACCCAGGACCTATATTCGTTATTGAATTTTAAAAGACTTTCCGGTTTGAACATCATAGAAACTTTAAAGAATTACAGGTTTGGGATGATACGTTTTTTTGGAGTAGGTTTATTGTTTTTTTTGAACATACCATTGGTTTTATATTTTATACAAGGAGACGTGATATCCCCGCTGGTAACTTCATCTTTATCTACACTCGCTTTAGTCTCACTGGTTTACAGTGAATACAAATTCAACTCTGCAGTTGAGAAAAAATCTGGTGCCTCCTCAGAAAATATAGCCTTTAGCACTATACATAGAGACGACGTCAAAGTTCTCAAGATTTCTTTAGATATCACTAATACATACCTAAAGGAGGTCGGGAATTTTATGGGTGACAAACCCTCTAAAAACACATTAAAAAAATATTTTCAACGCAATCCAGTACTTTTCGAGGGTACTACTGTAGCAGATGACGGTACTATCGAAGTTACAACGGTCAAAGATAACATAAAAAATCTTCATAGACCTAACAAAGTCGATACGATATTGAAAATTTTCAGTAAGTTATACCAAGACCTTCTGAACCTCCTGAGCTCATTAACATCAGAAGATTTCGCGGAGGAAAAATTGGCGGAGGCTTTTTTGTCAGTGAAAGATAGGTACGAAGACGATACGATTTTTCACAGGATCCTTAAGACACTTCCCGAAGGGGTTCTCGAGAAAGAAAAATTGAACTTGATGAGTAAGAAACAACTAGAAAATGAAGTGATGAGGAGGACATCAAAATTATCCGAGGCCTTTTTAAGAGCTAGAGAAGCGGAAAAGGAGATGACCACGATAACAGAAGCCATGGTGGATCCACTAATGGTCATCGATGAGAAGAGAAAAGTTGAATTGACAAACCCAGCTTTTACTACCCTATTTGGATATAATGAAAGCGAGATGAAAGACACAAAGATAAGTGATACTGGGTGGTTCAAAAAATTATCTAAAGCAAATAAAGATAAGTTAAAAAGCATCATCAATAGTGCTATCAAGTTCGGAGAAAAAGGTCCTTGGGAGATGGAATTGCCAAAAAAATTCGGTAAAAACGTCCCAGTCACGATCACATCCGGGGTTATAGATCGTGGAAAAGGTGAGATGTCTATAGTTTTGGTCATGAGAGATATCACATCTTTAAAGAGAACTAAAAGAGAAGTTGAGGTCATGGAAAAGGGGATGGATTCTTTCATAGACGGTATAGCCATGACGGATATGACTGGTAATATAATATACGCTAATGAATCTTTTATCGAGATGGTAGATAAGCAATCTTGGAGTGACGTGATGGGTGAAAAGATAGGAGAATTAACTGGAAATGAGCGGATATTCAACAGTATCCCTCATATGTTAATGAAGGAAGGCGAATGGTCTGGAGAGATAAAGATAAATCCCCCTTCGAGTTTGAATAAAGATATCCTCCTTTCCACCAGCACTATAGAAGACGAACAAGGTGAATCGCTGCTTCAGATGTTCTCTTTTGTAGATATCACCGAGAAAAAACGTGCAGAGGAATGGGAAAGTTTCTTACATTCTCTTTTAAGACACGATGTAGGGAATAAAGTACAGATCGTACAAGGGTACTTGGAACTCATAGCCGAGATGGATCTGGAAAAAGATGAGAATGAAATGATCGATAAAGCACTAAAATCTATAAAAAGTGCGGGTAACCTGATCCACCGAGTAAGGATGCTTAGGGAAGCGGAGTCGCAAGAGCTGACTGGCAGCGTGAACCCGTATTTTATCATCGACGAAGTGATCGCTATCCATAAAAAGCAAGCGGAAGAGAACGGTATAGACATGCGTTTTGAAGGTGAATTGATCAGCGATAAGGTCAAGAGCGGAGGAAGAGGCGGTGCGTTGTTAGAAAGCGTGTTTTCAAATCTTATCGATAATGCTATCAAGCATTCTGGAGGGAATACCATCAACGTGATTTTGAGTGAGGAGGAAGAATGGATCAAAGTCACTATAGAAGACGACGGCACTGGTATACCGGAAAAGTTGAAAGAAAGGATATTCGAAAAAGGTTTTATGAGGGATAAAAGTATTGGTACTGGTCTCGGATTAAGATTGGCCAAAGGGATAACAGAAAGTCTAGGGGGAGAGATAAATGTACATGAGTCCGATCTGGGCGGAGCTAAGTTCGTTGTCAGGTTGAAGAAGATAAAAGAAGGGGAAGAATAAATTACTGAAAAATCTTATTAATCTATTACTAATAGGGTGTAATCATGATAAAGGGTTTAGACTTGGTAGGTGAAGAAGAAGGGGTTTTCCTTGATTCGATCCTGGACACGCTTTCAGAGCATATCGCGATCCTAGATGAACAAGGAGTTATAGTCAAAGTGAACAAAGCGTGGAGAGATTTTGCCGAGTCAGAAGGGTTGAAATGGGATGATTACTGTTTGGGTTGCAATTACATCCAGGTATCTAGAAATGCCGAAGGAATCTATTCCGAGGAAGGTCCGAAGGTTGCGGATGGGTTGGAAAGATTATTAGACGGGGAGATCACGGAATATTCTATAGAATATCCATGCCACAGTACCAACAGGAAAAGGTGGTTCCACATGGATGCTAACAAGTTCGATCACAAAGGTTCCAGATATTTCGTAATTTCACATAAAAATATCACTGAACGTAGAGTTTCGGAAGATGAAAAGATCTTCCTTCTCACCCTTCTGAGGCACGACTTGAAGAATAAGACGCAGATAATAAGGGGTTATCTCCAGCTTCTACTGGATTCCGATCTGTCCGAAGAAAATAAAGAGATGGTTGAGAAAACCTTAAAAGCTAGTATGGAGGGTCAGGAACTGCTGGACAAGGTTGGAAAACTGAAAGATATCGGAAGGGAGAAGGAGATAGGTAAAGAGAACTTAGGATCTAATGTCCATAAAGTATTGGATAAGATCGGTGATAGGCTTGAAGAGAACGGATTCACGCTAGAAACGGAGAATATAGATAAAACGATCAAAGGAGGTTCATTATTGGAAGAACTATTTACAAACCTCATTGAAAACTCCATGAAACATTCAGATGGAAGCACGATCCGGATCAAGGCCGAAGAGGAAGACGATAAGATAATGACCTTTGTGGAAGATGACGGAACGGGGATACCAGAGGGATCCAAGGACAAATTGTTCGATAGAGGCTACAGGGGCGGTACGTCTTCAGGTCTCGGTATAGGCCTGTATCTGGTCAAGAAGATAGTTGAGAAGTATGATGGAGAGATAGATGTAAAAGATTCTGAAATGGGTGGAGCTAGATTTGAAATCACGTTCGTAAAAGCTTGATATCCTATCAAATCATGTCTCGAAACGAGATTCGAAAATTTGATTACTTATATTTAATCGTAGAACTATTTTTTAGTACAAAAGTAAAAACGAGTTAGGTAACATGTTTGAAAGAATAAGTGGTCAAGTCGGATCTTCAAGGCGTGTCGGGGTGATACTATTTTAGATAGAGATGCGATTTTATCTAGATCTAAGACTGATCCTGAAAAAGGAATAGACTTCGATGCCTTGAAGACCACATTCTTAGGATCGATAAAGTACGCTGAAGGAACCGAGGTAGAAAAAGAGTACAAGATGAGCGTTCAAAGATCTCTGAACGTGATAACTTCGAGATAAATATGAAAAGATGAGATGAAATATATGATGCCCTTGATAATACATAGAGGATCAAACGCTTTCGAATCCTTGATCGAGAAGATGGAATCGAGGTACGGCTTAGATTATGAATTGGAAGTGATGAGCCCGGCTGACGATCAATTTTCAGATGCAAATATCCAGGGGCATGAAATAATCATGGTCGATGATCTTGACTTATCATACGACTACAAGAAACGGATGATCGATAGAACACTTGAGATCAATGATGAGGTCCATATAATTTTCATCAGGGAAGAAGAACACGGAGGAGAGAAAAAAGTGGTGATAGAAACATATAGGTCGCATTCTATAGATCTAAAAGAGATAGATGATAACCTCTCTCACCTGGTTGGTAAAATCTACAATATTTTGAAAAATGGGGGCGATAAAGAAAATAAAAACATATTAGAAAAAAAGAACCTTTTTTTCACATCGATCCTTCATTTTATAAGAGATAAGAACCAGATCGTTCAGGGGTATCTACAGTTACTTGAAGAGGAAGACCTAGAAGACAGTGAGATATAATTGCTAGATAAAGCACTGGACACGATAATCGAATCGCAAGAATTGTTCAAAAAAACTGACATGCTGATGGAGCTAGCAAAGGACTGCGGGGGTAGGAAAGTTTCTTTGAATACGATGGTCGATCGAGCCATAGTGTCTAATCAAGGAAAGGCTCAGGCAAAGGGGATAGATATCGAATACGAAAAATCAGATATCTATGTAAAATGTAACTATATCTTGGAATATCTTTTCAAGAATCTCATAGAAAATGCGATCCAGCATTCCGGCGGGTCGAAAATATGCATATCTACAATTGATGAAGGAGATATGGTGACTGTAAAAGTTGAAGACGATGGAAAAGGTGTTAAAGAGGATCATGATGCGTTATTTGAAATAGGATATAAAAGAAAGGGTTCGACGGGTTCTGGTGTTGGTCTATTCCTGGTGAAAGAGATCGCTGAGATATGTGAAGGATACGTCGAGGTAAAAAGATCGGAATTAGGTGGTGCTAGGTTCGACGTTAACCTTAAAAAAGCATGATATATAGTACATTTCTAATAAAATAACCTATAAATAACTATTAGAATTTATATTCTACGAGGAACACTTGATGAATATACTTCTAGTAGATGAAGATAAGGATTTCTTGAGAGAATCAAAAAGGTTTTTAAAAGATAATTTAGAGGATGTTCTGGAAGATAATATCGACACTATCCATATAAACAAAGATGAAACGATCGAAGAAATATTTGAATCGATAAACACTAAGGATTATGACATGCTCATTTTTAATAAATTACCGATACCGATAGATGAAGACACTACAGTCGAGAAGAGATTGAAGGAATACAAAGAAAAATACGAGATACTGGCTGAAAACGCAGTAGATATAATCATGAGGATCAACCCCGAAGGGGTCTTCGAAGAGATAACCGATTCTCTTGAAAAGGTAACCGGTTGGACTCACGACGATTTCATCGGCAGGAAGATGGATTTCTCAAAAGTTCATCCGAATTTTAGAGAAGAAGCTGCTGAAAAATTCATGGAGATGATTGCAACTAAAGAACCGTCCCGTATCGAATACAAGTTCAAACATAAGGGCGGACACTATATTTGGATCGAACAAACCCACAGCCCAGTTTTTGATGAAAAAGGTGAACTGAAAGAGATCATCGTGATCGCCAGAGATGTGACTGAACGTAAAAAGATGGAGAGTGAAATAAAGGATAATAAGCGCAGACTCTCCTTATTGGTGAACAATCTACCGGGGATAGCCTATCGCTGTAAAAACAACAGAGATTGGACGATGGAGTTCATCAGTGATGGATGTTATGATTTAACCGGTTATAAGTCTGAAGAGATCGAGCAGGGTCGAAAGATATCATATGGAGAGATAATATATCCCGAAGATCGAGATTATGTATATAACGAAATACAAGAAAGCCTCGAAAAGAAGGAAGAATACAAAGTAGAATATAGGATAATAAGTAAGAACGACGAGATAAAATGGGTCTGGGAAAAAGGTACAGGAGTTTTCACCGAAGGCGGTGAATTCGAAGCTCTTGAAGGTTTTATCACAGAGATAACCGAACAGAAACGCCTTCAAAAAGAGATAGAGGGTTCAAAAAGGATCTATGAAAGTATATATCACTCGACGTTAGCCCTAACACAGGAAGATGATTTTGAAAAAACCATCAAGATAATATCCGATCAGGCTACTGATCTTATAGGTGCACGAGATTGTATAGTGTACAAGGCGGATGACGAAGGCCAGGAATTGATCCCGATATATACGAACAATAAGAACTATTCAGATAAGATATTGGATTTCAACATACCCTTTGGAGAAGGAGTGGTCGGAAAAAGTATCGAGAAAGGTAAAACGCTATTTGTAAATCATGATGAAGAAGACCCATATTCGATGCATATAACCGGGACAGATAAACAGATCGATGACGAGGAATCTATAATCTCAGCACCTTTATTCGATGAAGAAAAACCCATCGGAGCTATTATTTTGGGAAAGCTGCACACGAACTTTGATAGATCGGATATCAAAACTCTCAATATATTCGCTCGTGAAGCAGAATTAGCTATAAAAAGGGCCGAGAACCTAGAGACTATCCAGAGATCTAAAGATAGATTACAAAGGAACATAGAAAAGATCAAGAAGTTACATGAGACCGCCGTTAAGTTCGAAAATTCAAAATCTGAAAAAGAAATATACGAGATAACGATCGAGTCTGCAGAAAAGATATTAGATTTCGATTTCTGCGACATTTTCATCAGGGAAGGCGATGAACTAGTAGTCGAACATGTGTCTTCGCATATTCCTCCAGAGAACATCAAAAACATGCCGTTAGATGGCAGTCTAGCTGGCAAGACATATAGAGATAATATACCCTTCATCCTGAACGATCTAAGTGAAGCAGAGGAGTTGTTCCGTGCTTCGGATGATTACAGGTCATGCATGAGTGTACCCATAGGATATAAAGGCGTTTTCCAGGCTCACTCAACAGAAAAAGAAGAGTTCACGGAACACGACCTAGAGATGATAGAACTCCTGATGGCTCATGTCAATGAAGCAATGAACCGATTAGAATATGAGAAGGATCTGAAAGAGAGCGAAAGGAAGTATCGGTTGTTGACTGAGAATCTGTACGATATGATATCGCTTTTAAATACAGATGGAGATGTCCTTTTCGTGAATAAAGCTGTTATAAATGTGCTCGGTTTTGAACCAGAAGAATTGGTCGGAGAGAATATTTTTGAATATTTCCATGAAGAAGATATCCAGGATAATATCGAAAAATGGGATAAAGCTCTATCTGAAGAAAGAGATTATGTCGAAAGCACTGAAAGGATACGCTGTAAGAACGGCGATTACAGGTGGTTAGAATCGAAAGCTAGGTTGTTGAAAGATGATAATGACGAGGTAGACAGGATATTGATGGTTTCTAGAGATATCACGGATAGAAGGAAGATAGAAAAAGAACTTGAAGCTCACAGAGATCACTTAGAGGAACTCGTTGATGAGAGGACAGAAGAACTCCAGGAACTCAACGAACAGTTGAAGTCTTTCACACATTCAGTATCTCACGATCTGAGGGCGCCTTTAAGGTCACTTCAGGGTTTCAGTAATATCCTGTTGGATGATCATCGAGATAAATTAGATGAACCGGGCAAAGAATACCTCGATAGGGTCATCTCATCGGCTCAGAGGATGGACAAACTTATCCAGGATCTTTTGACTTACAGCAGGTTGACCACCGAGGAAATGGATAAGGAAAGAGTGGATATGGATAGAACTGTTCGTAAGTCGATAGATCAATTTGAAACATTGATCGAGGAAAATAATGTAGAAATCGAAATAGAAGATGATCTACCCGATGTTAAAGGAAACAAGAGATTGATCGACCAGATACTAACAAATTTAATATCCAACGCCATCAAATTCATGGAAGACGGTAACGAACCTAAAGTGGCGATTTGGTCTGAAGAAAGAGATGATAAGATACGATTCTGGGTGGAGGATAACGGTATAGGCATCGCTCCCGAGAAGAAAGAACAGATATTCCAGATGTTCGAAAGACTACACGGCATAGAATCTTATCCCGGCTCTGGAGTGGGGCTGGCCATCGTTGATAAGTGCGTGGAGAGGTTAGGAGGAAAGGTAGGTGTAGAGTCGGAGGTAGGAGGGGGAAGCAGGTTCTGGGTCGAATTACAGAAAGCGTAATAAAAAGGAATGTGTTCAGAGATACATGTAGTCAATAAGGGAATTGTAGTCTACATGTAGAAATATTTTTTATATAGATTATACACGAATATTTCTTCGTGATAAAATGAAGATGAATCTGAAAAGAGCCAAAGACGGCATCTTGAAGATCGATAAACGATGGGTAGTTTTCATCGTGATATCGTTGATATTGAGCGGTGGGATAATAGCTTACAATGCTGACGATATATACGCTCTAAATAAATCAAGATTATCTGCAGTGCTACCTTCAGACTATAATGGGGGTGAGAAGGTCAGTTTTCCC
>CAZFVW010000017.1:0-16242 GCA_964522285.1 uncultured Thermoplasmata archaeon
GGTCGCTATACCGGCTAACTGGCCTGAGAACGAACTGATGGGCGACGACCTGATACTGCCTCCCGCTGGAGATGTTGATACTATCAAGAAGAGGAAGAAAGACGAGAAGGACGGCAAGATCGAGTGCTACGATTGGTGGCTGTGTCACCGGGAAAAGTAAACCCCTTTTTTCTTTATTTATAAGGTATAAAGGTGCAAGAATATGACAAAAAAATTGGAAGTTTACAGATGTAACGTATGTGGGAACATTGTGGAAGTCCAGCACAGGGGTCAGGGCAACCTGGTTTGCTGTGGACAGACCATGGAATTGATGGAAGAGAAGAGAGAAGAAGAAGGTAACGAGAAGCATCTGCCGGTTATCGAAGAAGCAGATGATGGTGTTGAGGTTGTGGTGGGAGAAGTCGAACATCCCATGCAGGAAAGCCACTACATCGAGTGGATAGAAGTTATCACAAAGGGGCAGAAAGGTGCTCTCAAGAAGTTCCTGAGCCCGAGTGAAGAACCCAGAGCTAGTTTCAATGTCGATAAAGATGACATCGTTGCGGTGAGAGAGTACTGCAGCGTTCACGGATTATGGAAGATGACGAATTAAAGGAAAATCAAGATCGAAAGGTGAAAAAAATGGGAAAGATGACAGATAAATCGTTAGAAGAGGCATTCGCCGGCGAATCTAAAGCGCACATGAAGTACTTGATGTTCAGCGACGTCGCCGAAAGAGAAGGAAAAACAAACGTAGCCAGGATGTTCCGTGCTATAGCTCATGCTGAAAGGGTCCACGCTACCAACCACGCCAGAGAACTAGATATGCTCGGGGATACCGAAGAGAATCTACAGGTGGGTATGGATGGCGAGAACTTCGAGGTTCACTGGATGTATCCAGCTTACCACGAGATCGCACACTTGGAAGAAGAGAAAGGTGCACAGAGATCCATACATTATGCTCAAGAAGCAGAGAGGATACATTCCAAGATGTACGAGAAAGCCAAGGATCAGTTGGAGAAAGGAGAAGAAGATATAGAATTGGACGATGTCTATATCTGCCCGGTGTGCGGATATACGCACGAAGGAGAACCACCGGAAGAGTGTCCAGTTTGTGGAGTAAGTAGCGATAAGTTCGAGAAATTTTGAATCAAGGAGGTGTAAAAGATGATAAAAGAAAAGTTAGAAGAATCGATTAACGAACAGATAAATGCGGAGATGTATTCCGCCTATCTTTACCTGTCTATGGCCGTAGACTTCGGTGAGAAGAATCTAGACGGATTCGAAAACTGGATGCGGCTGCAGGCACAGGAAGAATTGGACCATGCCATGCGCTTTCTGGACTATCTGAAGGAACGCGGTGGCCGTGTGAAGTTGGAAACCATCGAAAAGCCCGAGGTCAACTGGTCTTCTCCTCTGGAGGCATTCCAATACGTTTACGAACACGAGTGCAAGGTAACCGGTATGATCGACGACATGGTGGACCTAGCTGAAAAAGAAAACGACCGGGCCACTTTGAACATGCTTCAGTGGTTCGTGGACGAGCAGGTAGAAGAAGAAAGTTCTGCTGACGATATAGTCCAGAAGCTTAAGATGGTGGAGGATAGTCCCAGCGGCCTTCTGATGCTCAACGACAGGATGGCTCAGAGGACGGTTTCATCACAAAGCGAAGAAGCGTGATAGTAAAAAACGGTTGAAATACACCGTAAAACCCTTTCCAGTACAAAGATGGTGATAAGATATGGCATTCAAGGATGTGATAGAGGAAGAAGAGAGGAAGGCGTATATGCTCTGCAACGAAGCAATCGTAAGAGCTGCGCTGGAGTCGGACGTGCAGATGGTTTCTTTTTATCCCGGAGCACCGCAGACTGAGATATTGGATAACTTCGAGAAGGCTTCTGGTAAGTACGATTATAGTATAGAAGTTGCAGCCAACGAGAAGGTAGCCCTTGAGACCGTAGCCGGGGCGTCCATGCTGGGTAAAAGAGCGCTGACGTCCATGAAGAGTGTGGGAACGAACGTGGCGTCGGATGCTTTGTACACCCTAGCCTATACCGGCTTGAAGGGCGGCTGCATGTGTTTGATAGCTGATGATCCAAATGCACATTCGTCACAATCGGAACAGGACGGTAGATGGTTCGGACTCACCGCATACTTGCCGATGCTGGAACCCAGTACGCCAAAGGAAGCTATGGAGATGGTGAAGAAAGGCTTCGAGCTCTCGGAGGAATTCGGTACGCTGGTACTTATGAGAACAACTACAAGGGTGAATCATCAGAGCGGCATCGTGGAGCTGGGTAAGATGGACCGGCCGCCCTTCGAGAAAGAGTCTTGGAAAGATGTGAAACGGCCCTATACCTCGGTGGGCGAACTTGCTAGAGCCGGTAAGAAAGAGATGCTGGAAAGGATGGAGAAGATACGCAAAAAATTGTCAGGAAGTTCGCTTAATCGTGTTGAATACTTCGACGGCAAGAAATTGAAAGAAAGGGGCGGGGAGAAGGAAAGATTCGGGATCATAACCGCCGGCGTTTGCCACAGCTACACCGTTGAAGCCCTAAAACGCTTGGGGATGACTGCCAAGATATTGAAGCTCGGGGTCATCAACCCGATCCCTGAAGAAGTCATACGCGAATTTACATCAGAGTTGGATAAAGTGGTGATAGTTGAAGAGTTATCGCCCTACATAGAAGATGTCGTGCTTCGGATAGCCAAGGATGCCGAAGTTTACGGTAAGAGGACCGGGCATTTTTCTGAAGCTCTGGAGTATGATATCCCCACCGTTATAGAGGGCTTGGCGGGTATAACAGGAAATGAGCCGCCGGTGGATTATAAAGAACACCGCGAGAAGATGAAGAAATATGCAGATACATTACCTCAAAGATTACCGGTTTTCTGCGCCGGATGTCCACATCGGGCCACCTTCTGGGCACTGCGTCGAGCCGTAGGTGATCAGGACAACGTATTCTTCGCCAACGACATAGGCTGCTATTCCATGATGTGTTTACCGCCGATAGAATGGAGCGATACACTACTATGCATGGGTGCGTCCGTGGGCGTCGCCGCCGGTGTGCAGTATGCTGCGGAAGAAAAGACCATCGCAGTTGTGGGCGATTCGACCTTCTTCCATGCCAGTTTACCCGGGATAGTCAATCTTGTACACAATGAAGATGATGTCACCTTGTTCGTACTCGACAACGCGGTGACGGCAATGACAGGGCAGCAGTCTCATCCGGGAAACGAGAAGAAGGCCGGTGACAGAGAGGGAAAGAAATTGGATATACGCTCTGTCCTGGAAGGATTCGGTGTGGAAAAGATATTCGATATTTCGTCTTACGATGTGAATGATAACGTACCGGTGATCAAGGAAGCCTTGGGACACGAAGGTGTTTCCGCTGTGATATCACACGGCGAATGTGCACTGTATCACTTCCGTAACTACAGGCACGCAGGCGGAGAACTAGTGCCGTATTATATAGACCTGAAAGCTTGCGATAGTGTCCACGCCTGCGTTCTGAACTTCATGTGTCCCGCCATCTCGGTCATGCCAGATGAAGACGGTAAAGCCCGGATACACCAAGATATCTGTGTGGGCTGCGGCGTATGTTCGAAACTGTGTCCCAAAGGAGCTATCAAGTCTACGGCTACCATACACGGCGGTGAGGATAAGCCCGTGGTTACCGTGGAGGATTATAAAGAATATCTCAAGAAGAAGGAGGCGGAAGAATGAAAGAAAAGAACATCATACTCTGCGGTATCGGAGGCGAAGGACTTGTGCTGCTATCGAACATAATCGGGGAAGCATGTAGATTGTCGGGTGAGAACGTTATCTCAGGAGAGATGCACGGCCTGGCCCAGCGGTCGGGCTCCGTTATCATACACATGCGGATTGGGGACGATGTGCTATCTCCACTGATACCTCCAGGAGAAGCAGATGTACTGTTGGGACTAGAGGCCATGGAATCTCTGCGCTACATGTACTACCTTAAACCGGGTGGAAAGGTGATAACCAACCGTCGGCTGGTGCACCCGCCGGGCGAAACACACGATCTTGTCACGGGTGAAATCGATAATTACGTAGAATACGACGAAGTGGCTGATTCCATCAAGAGTGCTGATATGGAGTTGGTGGAGATAAACGCACTGACACTCGCAAAGAAGGCCGGGGAGGTAAGAGCACAGAACGTTGTTTTGGTCGGTGCACTCAGCGCCGCACTCCCGGATGATCTTTCGAGAGATGGTTTTGTAGATGCTATAACCAATATGGTACCGGAAAAAGCTGTGGATGCGAACTTGCAAGCCTTTGAACTAGGCGAGGGGGTGTTAAACCCATGAGCATATTTACTTACCTGATCGGGGGAAAAGCAGGTGAAGGCGTCAAGACAGCGGGCAGTGCGGCATCCGCGCTTTTCTCTGAGATGGGGCGCTCCGTATTTCAGATGGACGACTATCAAAGCTTGATCAGGGGCGGACACAATTTCTCGGTGGTAACTACCGATGCAGAGATGGTATGGAGTCACAGAGAAAAGGCCGATCTGGTAGTCAATCTCGACGCCAGGAGTTACCGTATGCATAAAGAACACGTTAAAACAGATGGATTGCTCGTTTTTAACTCAGATCGGGTTGAAGATGGTGAGGGGATAGGTATTCCCATGACTGAGATCGCAAAAGAGGGGTACACCCGACCTAAACTCATCTTGGGTGTCGCTGGAATCGGAGTACTTGCAGCTGCTTTAAGGATGGGGAAAGACAAAGTAGAGGATTTCGTCGGCAGGCGATATGCTAAAGGGAAGGAAGAGAACGTATCTTATGCACTCGAGATATACGAACATGTTGTAGATGAACTAGGAGATGGATTTAAACTGGAAAAGGGGGACATAAAAGGTTCACTTTTAACAGGTAACCAGGCCATAGCTCTGGGTGCCTCGGCGGCAGGATTGGACATGTACTTCGCCTACCCTATGACACCGGCTTCTTCGATACTGCATTTCTTCGCTTCGAACAAAGATGAATTGGGCGTTGTGCCTGTCCATCCCGAGAACGAGATAGGTGTGGCTAACATGGCCATAGGAGCGACTTTTGCAGGCTCGAGGACCATGGTAGGAAGCAGCGGCGGTGGTACCGCTTTGATGGAAGAAGCTTTTTCACTGGCAGGTATGACTGAAGCGCCGGTGCTTTTTGTACTAGCGTCCAGGCCGGGTCCATCTACTGGTGTGCCAACTTACACCGAGCAGGCGGACCTGAG
This sequence comes from uncultured Thermoplasmata archaeon, assembly GCA_964522285.1. Lineage (GTDB taxonomy): Archaea > Thermoplasmatota > Thermoplasmata > Halarchaeoplasmatales > Halarchaeoplasmataceae > CAZFVW01. Next base: position 5,222 of record CAZFVW010000017.1, read on the forward strand.
GTTCGCCTTGAACCAGGGGCACGGCGACTTTCCGAGGATAGTCGCATCGCCGAATAGTTTCGATGAAGCGTTCTACCTAACAGGAGAGATGCTGGATCTACTCTGGAAGTTCCAGACCCCAGGTATACTACTCACTGAAAAACACCTTTCAGAGAGTTCCTCGATCATCGATGTGGATCCTGGCAAAGTAGATTATGCAGAACCAGAGATGTACGAAGGTGAGGATTTCAAAAGATATCTAGACACGGAGAGCGGTGTGTCACCGTTGAAGTTCCCGCCTTACGAAGAAGTGATCAAGTGGAACAGCTACGAATCCGATGAAAAAGGCATAACTACCGAAGATCCAGAGGAAGTCACTAAGATGCATGATAAAAGAGAACGGAAGGCGGAATCCATATTGAAATATATGAAAGATATGAAAACCGTGAATACATACGGCGACGAAGACAGCGAAAACGTGATCTTCACGTACGGTTCTACCACCATGAGCGTATTAGAGGCGATGAGAACCGGAGATATCCATGCGAAAGTGGTACAGCCGAGATATCTGGAACCACTGCCGATCTGGGAACTCGAGAAGTATAATGATCACAGGGTTGTAGTGGTAGAACAGAGTGTCTCTGGACAGTTCGCCACCCTTCTGAGAGATAAGATAAATATTAGGCCGAAGGCTGTCATCAAAAGGTACGATGGAAGGCCCTTCGATCCGGAAGGATTAGCTGATAAGATCAAGGGGGTGATCTAGATGGAAGGCGATCTTGGGACTTACGCCGAGAACACGTGGTGTAAAGGATGCGGTAATTTCGGGTTGATGAACGCGTTCAAGAAAGCAGTTAAGAAGCTGGAGGATGAAGGGGTCCAGAGAGAATCGATCATGATCTCCTCTGGTATCGGGTGTCACGGTAAGATATTCGATTATCTCGATCTGAGCGGGTTGTATTCCATACACGGAAGAGAGATGGCCACTGTAGAAGGGATGGTATTCGCTAATCCAGAGCTGAATGTGGTCGCTTTCGGTGGTGACGGAGATGTTTATGGAGAAGGGATATCTCACATGATTTTCGCCGCCAAAAGGAACGCAAATATCACCTTGATCGTGCACAACAACAGCGCATACGCCCTTACCACTGGACAGTTCTCTCCTACCAGCGAAAAGGGGTTCAAAGGTCCGTCTTCTCCCGATGGGAGTACCGAACCGCCGCTGAATCCGCTGTTAGTTGCATTGTCTGCTGGAGCTTCGTTCGTAGCTAGAGGATATGCGGGGAAGGTGGAACATCTGAGAGACCTTTTCATTGAAGGGGTAAGGCATGAAGGATTCGCCCTTATAGACGTGCTGCAGCCTTGCGTTACTTTCAACGACACTTACAAGAAATACAACGAGATGGCATACGTGATGGAAGAAACGCCTGGGACCGTAGAAGATGCTATCGAGCTGACCAAGAAAAGTGACGAGATACCGCTGGGTGTCTATTACAAAGAAGAGAAACCGGTGTATCACGAAGCATTGTACGGAGATAAGAACCCAGTCAAAGATAGGATGTCGAAGGAAGAGAGAGAAAAGAAGATAATGGATATCTTAGGAAAAGAGTGATAATATGGATGTCGAGGAAGCTATCGATAAAAGAAGAGCCTACCGTTCACTCAAGAAGATGGATGTGGATGAAAAGTTGATAGATGAATTAGGTGAAGCCGCTAGGTTGGCTCCGTCGTGTTTCAACTATCAGCCGTGGCGGTTCGTCTTCGTTAAGAGTGAAGACAAGCTGAAAGAGATGGAAGAAGTGATGTCGGGTAACAACGACTGGACCAAGGCGGCTTCATCGATAGTCGGGGTCTTCGCCAAGAAAGAAGATGACTGCGTGGTGAAGAAGGAGAGAGAATACTACCTGTTCGATACGGGGATGGCCACCGCCTTCATGATACTGAGAGCAACTGAATTGGGGCTTGTGGCACACCCGATAGCCGGTTATGACGAGGAGAAAGCAAAAAATGTCATGAATATCCCTGATGGATATCGACTGATCACTCTGGTGAATATCGGTGAACACTCTGACGAGCCTACGGATCTGATGACAGATAAACAGATCGAAATAGAAAAAGAGAGGCCCGAGAGGAAACCGTTCGGTGAGTTCGTTTTCATAGATGAATTCATGCAGCAATGATACTAGATATCACGGGTTGATGGAAACTGTCACTATGTAGTCCGTGCCGAAGACCTGAACATCTTCTATCTCTGCATTCATGTCTTCTGATTCTTTGAGTTCATAGGAGAACTTATTGAATTCTGCTGATGAAGGGAACTCGAAGACAACTCGATGTTTCCTATCTTCACTGGTGGGCAGAGATACGATACCAGGGTGCTCTGAAGAGATGCTTTTGAAACTGTTCTTCATACCTCGTAACGTTTCGAAAGCCTTCTTAACGTTCTCTATCTTCAATATATCTCTATTTTCTCTCTCTTTTTTCCTTTGGAGTGCGCTCTCAACGATGGATAGAAGGTCGTCTTTATCCCATGGTTTTTCTATGTAATGATGCACTTCCGCCCTGTTGATGGCATCCCTAGCTATGCCCAGTTCCGAGTATCCCGTTATGAGGATCCTTACTGTTTCGGGATTTGATTTTTTAAGTTCGGTCAAAAGATCGATACCTGTCAAGCCAGGCATCTTATGGTCAGCTAATACCAGGTCAAAATCATTTTCCTCGATCAATAACCTAGCTTTTTCCCCATCGATAGCTGTTGTTACACGGCAGTCGAAACCATCGGTTTTTGTGAGTGTTTTCTCTAATATATCTAGTATATCTTCCTCATCATCCACGACCAATATATCGTAGGATTCTTTTTTCATCTCGACATCCGTCATATTTTGACCCTCGCTTATTATTATATATATCATATCGCATTTCTGCACTATAACTTTATCGCTAGGTTGAGAAGACTTAGGAACTGTTCCGCCGCCATCCATAAATATAACCGCCTCTTAAGCCGTTTTCATGTCAGATGAAAATCAATCTCGAGATATATTCATCAAGGAGGTTCCAGAAAAATCGACCGAACCCGCTGCGTTGGGCCTTTTCGGCCTGGCCGTTGCAGCATTGGTACTTTCGTCTTCAGACCTGGGGTTCGCTTCAGCAACTTCGAAATCGCTGTTGATGCCGTGGGTCCTTTTCTTCGGAGCTACTGCACAGGTTATCGCAGGGTTCACTGAGTTTAAAAGAAATAACATATTCGGTGCCACCGTTTTCACTTTCTTTTCCATGGCCATGTACGCCATCGCTTTGACGGTGATTATAACCGCATTTACGGACGTACCCGTTGATATCAATCATTATGTTACAGGTCTTATCGCTGTGCTCATATTCCTACTGATAGCTACAGTGGCATCGTTGATGACGAACAAAGTATTATTCACGATCTTGGTCGTTGTGGATGTGGCCATACCATTACTAGTTGCTCACTTTCTGTGGGATCTTTCGGCATTCTATGCAGGGGTATTCTTACTGATAACATCTGCTCTATCGTTCTACGCCGCAGGAGCCGTTCTTCTGAACAGCATGGCTCAGAAAGAGATACTTCCTCTTGGAAGTCCGATGTGGCAGCCTTGAATTGTTGATCCGAGGTGATGACGATGGATTTAGGATGGGGGGCCTAAAAAGCCTATATCTATCTCAATATAGATCCATCTTCCAAGGTACTTCCTCGAAAAAAGCTACTTCTTCGACTTCGTTTTTATCTTGGGGTATCGGGGTGCCCCCACATATCTCACATGTAAACAGAAGGTACCATCGGTTCAAGAGTTCATCGGCGAACTCGATATCTACATCTCTCACTTCCTTGAATCTCTTGATCTCGATCTCGAAGCCAGTCTCTTCCAAAGCTTCTCTTTTGACCCCCTGGATTATGGTTTCACCTTTCTCTATCCTGCCCTGGGGAAGAACGGATCGATTTCCGCCTTTGTGTTTTACACCTACTATCGACCCTGCATCATCCTTTATCTCAAGAACGGCTTCACCTTTGCATTCAAGTTCATCTTCGAATTCAAAATTGAAATAGATCTCCCTTTGGGTCAGTCTAGGTAAGCCGTACTTCTCTACGACTTCAGAAAATTCTTCTTCGGAAGGACGTTGGATCATCATCTACAGACCCAGCTTCTCGTCGATCTCCTGCAGTGCTTCTAGCGATATCTCCAGAAATTCATCCCTGTCCATACCGATCTTCTCACAGTAGAGTATCCTATCCCTGTCGATATTTTTCGCGAAGGAAGAGTCGTCGAACTTCTTTATCACAGACTCTGGCCTTGCTTCTTCCAGCTTGCTGTTGGGCATTACGAGAGCCGTGGCGACGACGAGACCGGAGACAGCATCAGCGGCTATGAGTGCGTTCTCCATTTCGTTCTTTGGTTCGACTCCGGTGTGCTTGTGATTGTGTGACTTTATAGCTCGGATCACATCTTCTGGAACCTTGCTCTCCAGCATATCCGCAGTTTTAGTAGCGTGTTCCTCGGGATCATCTTTTGTTTGTTCATAATCGAGGTCGTGAACGAGACCCAGCACTTCCCACTTTTCGGGGTCGTTTTCCATCTTTTCGGCAAGGTGTTTCATTATCTGGGCCACCGCGTACATGTGCTTCTTGAGGTTCTCGGTGCCGATGTTCTCGTCTATCATCCTGTGGGCTTCCTCTTCATCTATCATGGTAGTCTCCTCTAGGTGATACACTTAGATGTTTTTAATATTTTTACTCTTGAAGTCACATCAGAGAGATATTTCTCCGAAAAGATTAATAAATATATGATTCTTTTACAAAACCCTCTAGGAGAGGGGATAAAGATGAGTGAAGAAGACAAATACAGATGTAAGCTTTGTTCGTACGTTTACGACCCCGAGAAGGGGGATATCATAGGCGGTATCGAAAAAGGAGTGCCCTTCGAGGAACTACCTGAAGACTGGGTTTGCCCGGTCTGTGGGGCTCCGAAAAGCGATTTTGAAAAGGTGGAATGAGATGGCAATTATAGATATGGGAAATGATGTATACGAAGTGGGCGCAGCACACTGGGATAGGGAACTGTTCGATGAATTGATCCCTCTACCCGATGGTACCAGTTATAATTCATACATCGTGAAAGGGAGTGAAAAGACCGTTCTAATAGATACGGTGGATCCAGAAAAGGAAGACGTATTCTTAAAAAATCTGAACAGAGTGGATGTGGATAAGATAGACTACATAATCTCCCACCATGCTGAGCAGGATCATTCCGGATGTATACCGCTGGTGTTGACCATCTATCCGAAAGCCAAGGTGGTGACCAACGATAAAAACAAACAGATGCTCATGGATCACCTAGGTGTCGAGGAGGATAGGTTCAAGGTGATCGAAGATGGCGATGAGCTGTCTATCGGTGATAGGACCTTTGAATTCATGTACATGCCGTGGGTCCACTGGCCCGAGACTATGGTGAGTTATCTGAAGGAGGATAAGATCTTGTTCTCCTGCGATTTTTTCGGTTCACATCTTGCTACGAGTCATCTCTTCGTCAGGGATGAAGATAAGGTCTACCTCTCGGCTAAAAGGTACTACGCCGAGATAATGATGCCCTTCAGGAAGAAGATACAGTCGCATCTCGAGAAGGTCAGGGAACTAGATATCGATATCATCGCAACGAGTCACGGACCGATATACGATGATCCAGAATTCATCTTGGATGCATATGAAGAATGGACTTCCGATATCGCTAAAGACGAGGTGATAGTCCCGTATGTTTCCATGCACGGCAGCACAGAGAAGATGGTGAACCACTTCGTCGATACACTGATGGAGAAAGGCAAAAGGGTGACGCCATATAACCTGACTACTACCGATATCGGTGAACTAGCCATGTCGCTGGTAGATGCAGGCACAATTGTTTTGGGAACTCCCACTGTATTGGTGGGACCACACCCGAAGGCGGTCTATGCGGCCTATCTGGCAAATGCCTTACGACCGAAGACGAAGTACGCTTCGATAATAGGTTCTTACGGATGGGGCGGTAGGATGCCCGAGATGATCAAAGATTCACTCAGCAACCTGAAAGTCGAGTTCTTAGAGCCTGTTGTGATCAAAGGGCACCCAACCGAAGAGGACTATAAAGAACTGGACAGACTCGCTGAAGATATAGTAAAAAAACATGAAGATTCGGATGAGATCGGTAACAATAGATGATAAGGAGGTAAAAAGATGCAGAAAGAAGTTATAATCTACACGACCCCAACATGCCCGTTCTGTAAGATGGTAAAGAGATTTCTAGATGACAACTCGATAAAGTACGAGGAAAAAGACATATCCATCGACAAAGACGCGCAGGGAGAAGTTATAGAGAAAGCGGATAAGATGGTAGCCCCTGTCGTGGATATCGACGGCGATATAATAATCGGTTACGATGAAAACGAGATGAGAAAAGAATTGGAGTTATAAAAAGGAGGTGAAATATATGTTTGCAAAGGAACCTGTAGATCTGGATAAAGTAGGTAAGAAAGCGACAGACATGGAGATACTGAGATTCGCTCTAGCAGCTGAACTGGATGCCATCAACTTTTACGAGCAGATGGCGGGATACACCGACGATCCGAATATAAAGCAAGTCCTTATGGATGTTGCTGAAGAGGAGAAGGAACACGTCGGCGAGTTCCAGACGATGCTGTTGAAACTTGACGAAGAACAGGTAAAACAGATGGAAGAGGGACGGGAAGAAGTTCTAGAGATGCTCGGCGAAGAGTGATATCGATAGGTCTGTTAAACAAAACCCCTTTCTATCACTATTTTTCTAATATAGTATGTAAAATTTTATATGCATTTATAATATAACTTCTATAACAGGAGAGATAATAATGGATATCTGGACTAATTATGCCATACCAGGGTTATTTATCATAGGTGTGATCTATCTGGCAACCATAAGGATCTGGCTTCACGCTAGGAAGACACACGAGATATTGGGTAAGGGGGTGCTGTCACATGTTATACATATGATACTGCTGGCTGGTGCTTTTTTGGTCGTTCACTCGGCTTTCAACGTGCTTTACCTGCAGTACGATCTCACGATCTTCAACATGATCTCGGGGATATTTTTGATAATCACTCCGTTCATCCTTTTGTACTCCGTGTGGACCATAGACATCTACGCCAACAAGCTTAAAGATATGGCCGAGTGAACATGATGACAGATGATGGATTTGATGGAGAGGGATTCGTATCCGATATCGAACCGCAGCTTGTGGAGTTCTCAGAGCTATCACATTACATCATCAGGAAGCAGATAAAGGACATGAATATAGACTTGAAAAGCATGACGGCTAGGGAAGCGGATGTCCTTATAGATAAGGTCGGAGATGCCTTATCTTCCTTTTTTGGAAAAGAAGGTACCAAACTGGTGAAGAGGTTCATGAGGAAGAAGTTGAAAAAATACGCTCCGATCTATTTCAAGAGGAAGTACGAACCCTGATAGGCCCTTTCAGAAGGAATATATACCCCTCGGGAGTTTAGGAAAGACTACATCGATTCTCAAACTTTATGATGAATGTGATCCGTATGGCTATGGAAGGAAAACATGTTTTCGGCGGTGTGTTGATACCTCGTTTTCGATTCGTTAGAGAAAAACACGGTGAAGACGGTTTTGACGATCTCATCCGAGTTATGAACGATAAGGGATACAACGGTCCCGAAGAGGAAGAGATGTTCAAAACTGCCAAGAAATACCCTTTCAGCTATCTGTTCATATTCTTGGAATCCTATCTAGAACTGTATGGAGAGGAAGAGTTCTCATCCATGAACAGGAACATGGCGAATGAAAAGGGGATCGTTGGATTCTTCGTGAAATGGCCGAAGTCGCCGAGGGACATGATATTAAGATCTGGCGATTACTGGCCCAAGTTCTTCGACTTCGGTGAATTCGAGGGTGTGATGTTGGAAGAGAATAAAGGGCTCTTGATCGGATACGATGTATCACCTAGACCGCTTTTCTGCAGGTCTCTCACGGATTACTTTAGAGGTATAATCGGGAATGTGAAAAGTGTCGATTTCAAGATAGAACACACACACTGCGTACACGAGGGGGATGAAAAGTGTGATTGGACCATATCGTGGAAAAAACACAGAGAAGGTATGAAGCAGAAAATTTAATTTTGATAGGGTCCTTTTATATTTGAATAAGATGAAAAATTTACATTCGCGATTACCGAAACTGATAGCTCTTTCCAGCATAGTTGTAAATTTCTTCTTGTTCGGTGTCAAAGGATGGGTGGCTCTGGGTATAGGCAGTCTAGCACTTCTTTCAGATTCAGTTCATACATTAACTGACAGCGCGAGTTCTGTAGCGGTATATCTAGGTATCAAGATAGCTGAGAAACCCGCGGATGGTAAGCATCCTTTCGGTCACGGTAGGGCGGAGCAGATAGCGGTCTTGAGCGTGGGGTTGATACTGATGTTCGCCGCTATGAAATTCCTATCCGACGGGTTGATATCACTCCTGACCGGGACGGGATTAGAGTTGATGGATGTCACCCCGCAGGTGTACATATTCGTTTTCGCCACCGCCGTCGTGAAAGAGGTCATGGCAGAGGTGTGTTACTTCGTCGGAAGGAAAGAGGATTCCGAACCGCTGAAAGCCGATGCGTGGCATCACCGTTTGGATGCGATAACTACCATGCTTGTTTTGGGAGCTATCTATGGGTCGAAGATGGGATACGAGTTCCTAGATCCTGTGGCGGGTATCGGTATCGCTCTGCTGCTTGGCTATATAGGCTTCTCTTATGCAAAGAAGGCGGCTTACAAGTTGTTGGGAACCGCTCCTTCTAAAGAACTATTAGATGAGATAAAGAAAGAATCTAGAGATCTCAAGGGAGTGAAGGATGTTCATCATATCCTCGTTCACGATTACGGCGTTGAGAAGGCCATATCGCTGCATATGGAACCATCTCCTGGTACGGCTAAAGAAGTACATGATGTGGCTCACCGGCTATCGGAATACTTGGAAGACAAATTTGCAGCGGATGTAGAAGTTCATTTCGAGCCGTGGAAACCTCCTTTAGATAAAGTAAAAGAACACGTTAGGAAGATCGTTGGGGAGAGGGAAAGGGTCATAGACATACATAAGATAGAACTCTCTGAAAGTGATGAGACCATGATGATATCATTCCATCTAGTGGTCCCGAGTGATATCGATGTGAAGAAAGGCCACGATATAGCGACCGAGATTGAAAAAGACATAATCGGATCACTTAGAGATAAGTTGTCAACTTCCCTGGACGTTCAGATTCATATCGAACCGTGCGATCAAGATTGTGAAGCGTGTTCCGAGGTCGAGCCATAAAATACTCGACGATAGGCCATGCAAAAGTTCTAATAGGGGCTACTTTTTCGAAAACACAACTCCCTTTTAAGGGGGTAAAAAGGTGGTATAATGGCCAGAACTAAACTATCAGATGATAAGGAATTGACAGAGGAGCAGAAGCTCTTCAGAGAAAGTATATTGGACTGGGCTGAAAGAAATCTTACATTAGACCGTGTTATAAAGATGAACAGGGAAGGATATCCCTACCCTGAAGATATCGTGAAAGGATTAGCCGAACTCGGAGTGATAATGGGTCCTGTACCAGAAGAACAGGGCGGTATGGGACTGTCTTGGAAAGACCAAGCTGTGATAGCTGAGACCATCGGTTACATCGACCCGAGCATCGCGACGGCTGCGGGATTCATGGCAGTCGAGACCGGTTGGGGATTCACGATCAACAGGCACGCTACCGAAGAGGTGCGTGAAAAGTACGTTAAACCCGCTATCCAGGGCGATCAGTTCATAGGTATCGCCACTACAGAACCAGGCGGAGGTTCAGATGTAGCGAACTTCGCTTCTACAGGTGAAAAAGATGGAGACGAGTGGGTGCTGAACGGCGAGAAAACTTTCATCAGCGGTGTAGAAGAATGTCAGAAGATGGGAGGAGGTTACTGGGTGAACGTCAGAACAGGGCCGAAAGTTGAGGGGGCACCTCACAAGAACATGACGGCTTTCTTCGTACCGATAGACACTGACGGGGTCAACCCGCAGGAACCATACGACGACGCAGGAAGAGGTTCCTTATCGACATCTGGCTTCATAATGGAAGACGTTAGAGTGCCAGACGAGTACATGCTCGGTGAAGAAGGAAAAGGATTCTACTACACCATGGAAGGATTCGACCTCGCGAGAGTCATGATAGGTTCCAGCGCCGTGGGTGTTACTCAGAGAGTTCTGGAAGAAGCGGCTGATTACATCAAAGAAAGACACACCTTCGGAAAACCGCTGGCGAAATACGAAGGGATACAGTTCCCGTTCGTCGAGAGGTACACCGAGATGGAAGCCAGCAGGTTGATGGTCGACAAGGTAGCAAGGATGTGCGATAAGAGATACAACGAAGAAGGATGGCTGAAGAGAGAAGGAAAAGCCACCACCTATACACCAACGGAGATCGCCAAGTGGATATCCATGATAAAATACAAGATACCACATCTTGCAAAGGATACAGCCGACGATGCCATGCACTGGTTAGGTGCGGCGGGATACAGTTCGGAATACATCTTCGAGACCGCATGGAGAGGCGTCATGTCCTACTGCGTAGGTGCAGAGGGCGGAGCCAACATCCAGAAGATCGTCATCGGCAGAGAAACGCTGGGTAAGGATTTCGTACCTTACAAGTGATATCGAAGTAGATGGTGATCGTGTGAGGATCGTTGTTCTGGTTAAGCAGGTCCCGGATACCACTGAAGTCGAGGTAGACGAGGAGACGGGCACTATCATCCGTGAGGGTGTACCGTCGGTATTGAACGCCTTCGACGAGTTCGCTTTGAACACCGCCGTGGATCTGAAAGAGGATATAGATGAAATCGATGAGATAGTCGCGCTGTCCATGGGGCCTCCACAGGCTAAGGAAGCCCTGAACAAGTGCCTGGCTATAGGTGCCGACCGTGCGATACTTCTAACTGATTTTGTTTTTGCAGGTGCCGATACATGGGCCACCGCCGT
>CAZFVW010000018.1:0-11206 GCA_964522285.1 uncultured Thermoplasmata archaeon
CTTTCAGCCATCTGTTCTCTTGCGAAGAGAGATACTATCAGATTCCGAAGTTCAAATTTCCCCAACCGGCCTAGATAGGATATATCCAGCACGGTTATCTTACCGCCTTCAGCTATTTCGGTTTCCATGCCATCTCTGGAAAAGATACCGATCTCCTGGATCATCCCGAATTGATTTTTTAGAGCGTCCTGCTTTTCTTTATCTTCTGAAAGCCCCTCGATCATATTGAAGATATCTTGGAAAGAGAAATCTTCATCCTTTTTCAATTCGTTGATCACTTTACTCAACAACACACCTAACGGATCTGAGAGTTCTATATCGAAAAGAGACAGCCATTCATGCACAGTGACCATGGAAATCGGTAGTTTCAAGAGTTCGTCGTAGAAGATATCCATATCTTCTTCATTTGCCTTTTCAACTGCCTTCTCCGGAACTAGAACTTTAACTCTGTCTTCGAAATCATCAGGCTCTATACCGAAATCTTCCATCCGTTCGATCTCGCCCTGGTTGGTGTTCTCCTTCTTCAAGCTGGAGAATACGCTCATGGTATCGACTAATACCAGAGCTATCCGTTCTGCATGTCTTTCATCCAGCTTGGCGAATTCCTCAGCCATGGTTCCTAGAGTGTACGATTTACCCGTACCTCTTTTTCCCACGACCAGCATGCAGTGTGGGGAAACGATATCTAAAAAGGTCTTACCCATCTCCTCGTACTTTCCACCAGGGTAAGAAACGTTCTTGCCTAGGTAACAGCAGCCGGTTGTCCCCAGCCGCTCCGCCTTTGAAGGAGAGCGACCGAGGATCTTATCTATATCCAGCAGCTGACCGCCTCTTTTACGCTTTTACTGTTAGTACAGCTGTCTTGGTTATCGTGACATCACCAGTATATTTCACGGTGACGTCTATGTCTCCAAAATTATCATTACCGGGTAGTTCTGGGTTCAAACCAGATATCTGACATTCCCCGTTGGAATCAGTTGTACCCGACTCTACAATATTACATCCCTCCATAGTAACTGTAGCTCCCTCTAACCTGTTACCGTCTTGATCGTAAGCTGTGACCGTAACAGCTTGATTAGCGTTGGTCGAGAGAATGTTTTTATCGACTTCTATAGAATCCAGCTCGGTGGAATCGGCACTCATCATCCAACCGACTATGATCGCAGTTCCAACTCCCGCTACGACTACCAAGATTATAAGGTAGAGCGGAAGGCCTTCTAGCGCGCCTGTTTCGTTCATCTTTCTCGGTTTCAGTTTGTTCATGATTACCGAGCGGCGCAAAATAGGGGTGTTATATATCTTTTATGAAAGCATTTATGTTATGTTATAAATTTATTGTAAATTATAGACGTCATCCCCAAAGTCTAGCAAAACGTTTTCTCGATAAGGGATACAATTTTCCATTGGCTTTATATATCTAGTAATTTATCTACTTATGTAACATGAGAAAGATAATATCAGCTAAAATTTTTGTAATAGTATTGACCACCGTGATTTTACTCAGCGTGCTATCGTCCAGTTTGTCCACCATTGGTTTTCTACAAGCCTCTCACGCCAATGACGATTATGATTCAGATATCACCATAAGAAAGGGCTCTTCATCTGTACACTCAGCGGATACCGACGGTGACGGGCTTTCTGACTGGCAGGAAGGATTGATCGGTAGTAACATCTCCGACGTTCAAGATCCCGGTTTGTTTTGTTTGTACGAAGAAGAATACCGGACCAAAGATTACTCGACATGGAAGAGTTTCGAAGATGAGAACGATACTTTTACTATAGGTCTAGGGGGAATAGTAGTCCGAAGGGGAACAAAGGTAGAAGTCGATGGCTGGTCGGAAGGGGAACTGAGTATCGAGCCGACTAAGCCAGACATGTCGTCTTTGGAAGTAGTTGAAGATGAGGGATGGATCGTAGATGTTCGCGAAGACTCCACCGTGGGCAGGTATAACTTGACACTAGAAAACGAGGGATGGACCCGTTCGATGGACCTGTACGTAGTTTTCGATCCTTTTTCTACCGGTCTTTCACCTGACAAGACGAAGGGATACGCCTATGACGAAAACAGTAACAGAGATGAAAAAGGATATATATACACATCATCTAATAAATTATATGAAGGGGAACTTCACCCTTTCAGCCATGAATATGAGGATTTACCTGAGTTATATGAATTTGCGTTAGCAGGTGTAGGCAATTCTTCTACTCCTCAGGAGGCGGCTGTTAAGATAGTGAGGATAGTCGCTCAGCGGGCCAAAGCTGAGCCGCTAGTTACCAGAGAGTACAGAGATGTCTGCAGTATATTATTTTATGATCCCGATGCGCACGTTGAAGGTCTCACCCTTGAAGACGCAGAAAAACTGGCGATGAACGATGTCAATATCGAAGACCTCTCGTCTCCAGGTAAAACTAAGATCGTGAATCACTGGTGTGATGAAACCTCTTTTTCAGTGACAGCCCTCCTCCGCTCGGTAGGGATACCTAGCAGGGTTGTATCACTCCATCCTTCTTCAGACACGGATATAATGGGCCATTTTATCTCTGAGGTTTATTTCGACGCTCCTTTATATCATGCCACGTGGGACGGTTTCGAAGGGGGTTGGTTCGCTTTTGATGCTGATGAATGGAATGCAGAATGGTGGAGCCAGGACCCAATTTTTTGGAGTCCGACCGGTGAATGCTATTATTCACGCCCGAATTACGGAAAATTCATCGAACTACTCTTCATAGGGCGATATAAGTTATCCCACTATTACGTTATGGATGAGAGGGAGTATGAAATCGATGATCAGCCTGACTCACACCTGATCGAAGTGACTGATGCCTATAGGGGTGGAGGAATATCGATGAACTACGGAAGCGTGTGGAAGTACCAGGGGAGAGGTGGTGGGGATCTCTATAAAGTGAAAGTGAATGAGACCTCTCGCTTGAAGATAGAGAACAGCGGTGGTACCCGTTCTAGGATCTACGTGAATTCCAAGGAATATCCCGCATTGAAAATAACATATCAGGGCTACCCCCCTAAAACGCCAAATGAGAATTTATCGGGCTATGAAGTAATATTGGAGCCAGGAGTTCATTATATAGGCATATATGCTGCCGAATCAGATGGTTATTCGTTAACTGGTAACTACGGCATATACAATCTCACCTTAGAAAAAGCACTACAGATAGAAGATGGAGGGCATGAGGATGAGATAGAAAAAGATACGAACTATCTTTCTGTTTTCTTAAACCATTATCTGTTGAGTGTAATATTATTGGCGATCTGGATAGCCTCCTTCGCTGTTAAAAGAAGATTAGATGATAACGAGAAGGGTGGGAGAAAGTAACATACCCACCTGAAAAACACTCATATCCCTAAATCAGGTATCAAGTTCCAGAAGACCAATATGATATAGATCATCTCTATCAAGAAGATTTTATAGGGCAGATCCGGTTTTTTAGGCGTTGCTAATATCCCACTCCATATACCCAATGAAATGGTTACTAAAAGTATATCCAATCGACCAAGAGATATCGCGGGCAATATGAAAGGGATCACTAAAAATAGGGTGTATGGCAGATCGAATGAGTATTTATTCATCAGATATTTGAACACGAATATCAATACGATAGCGAAAGCCAAAGATGAAGCGAATAACAGCATACCCCCTGTGATTTCAGGGTTTCTGTTAAGGTTTAAAGTTGTATATCTTTCCAATATCGGGGCGCCCCCTTCGATGTCCCAAACTCGGATCTTCCATATCCCTGGGGTGTAAACACCCAAAAAGAATGTAGAAAAAGATGATAGGCCGTAAAAAATGCTCTTCAGATGCTGATGTTGTCCCACATCTTTAGTGAAAGTAACGTAGATCAAAGCGAGGTTTATCAGGTAGATCAAAGTGCATTTAACCGGGCCCATAAGGATAGCAAGGACCAACCCTCCAAGAAAGAACGTTTTTATCAGCGGAAGCACGATATTCTTTGGTAAGCCATCCTCGCTGTTTAAAACCTTTATTAGAGAGGCTAAAAATCCAATTATGCCTCCGAGCAAAGCGATATAGAATAAGTAAGGGACGTGTAGCACATAAAAAGGATCAAGTGCCCATCCGTGATAAACCTGATTTAAGTCTGCTGTCCTACCCGATATCTCTGTTACAGAATCGATGTTGTGAAGGAAAGCACTACCTAGGACACCTGATAATGTAAATGTGAACAACACATTTAGGTCTAACTTAGCATAGATCCGTTCTAAAAGTTTCTTTTTGCAAGCCCATAAGGTACCAAAAAGAGATATGATTGTGAGCACGGTGAAATACATAGTCAAAAACAGTGATCTTTGCTGCATGACTAGACCTTCCGCCAAGCTTATACTGTTGCTTGTTTGTGGGGTAGGAAAGATCTCATTGTAATTAAATCCAAAATGTCTGAGGAAGATGTAGTAATTATTGTATGGTTTAAAATTTAGGTAGTCTAGGACCAGGATACCTTCTTCATGAAGTGAGATAACAGTGGGTACCGAGGCATTTATGAACCACACGACCATCCAGATACCGAACCCTCCAAAGATCACTGATGATAGACTTCTCACAAAAGGCTTATGATCTTTACCTTTAACCGTCTTTTTTAGCTTTTCTAATAGTTTTGTTTTAAAGGTCACGTAAACGGTGCTGAACAAAAAGAGGGAAAACAGCATGAACCTGAGTCCAGGGCTGATCCCCGGATTTAAGAGTATAGCTGGAGGGGGTATCGAACTTATCTTAGATATAAAAGTCGTACCTTCTGCGTAATATCCATAAAGGCTCGACATCTCAACACCCGAATAACCGAATATATAACGATCTATAAAAGGAGGAGTTATGACCACCCAGAACCCCATCAAGATCACGTTATATACTTTTCGTAGCTTTTCGTCGATAGCGATTTTTAGGATCAAACCCCCCATCACTAGAACCGGAAAATTGAAAGCGGTATGCTGCGCGATGATGTATAGGCTGAATACAGGATATTCGAAGATCAGGGATTCCGCGACGGACCGGATTATACCCAAAACGATCAGGTAAACCAGAGTCGTGCTCAGTGTAAATCGATCTTTTTCTAGGAATTTGATGATGCCTTCTATTGAAAGATCATCTAGACCTATTTTTTGTAACATGTGATGGATTTGGTATAACGAAGTAGCTATAATTTATTTTTGGGCCATCAAAAACGTCAACAAGGCAGAGATATCATTTAGATTTTTTAGCTACGTTTATATGTCCTGTTAAACCAAGGTAAATACTATATAAGGGAAGTTAACATACATTATTTAGGATTATATAGAACTTACCTAAAATAGAGGAGGAACTCAAAATGGAAAAGATGGTTAAAGTACTGTCTGTTATAATCACCCTTTTCCTCGTTGGCTCCACACTCGTGACGACGGCGTTCGTCACGAATACATCCGATACTGATATAGTATTGGTCAAGGTTGACGGGGTTCAGGACGTCTCGAGGATAGAGTCTTTCGGGATGGATATAATAGACAGATATGGACATTATGCGTTAGTTCAAGGAACTGGGCCAAGGATAAAAGATATACAGAACTCAGGTCTGGAAGTGAATCTCCTGAAAGATCGGACTGTACTCTCGGTGAAAGGCCATAAGTTTGAGATGAATAAAGGACCTAGTGATATCCCTGCTAAATTGATGGCAGGTAACTATGATCCGGAAGTCCGCGGAAGATACATTGTGCACATGCTAGGCCCGGTAAATCCTGAATGGAGAGATACTTTGGATAGTAAGGATGTAGAGATCGTCAACTACATTCCAAACTTCGCCTACCACGTGAGGATGAAGCCGGAGATGAAGAATGAAATAATGGATCTTGAATTCGTCGATTGGATCGGTTTATATCACCCTGGCTATAAGCTAAAACCCGACGTGCAGCCGGGAGAGATAGAGGCTTTCGTTAGTAAATCTTCGACGACTAAATCGAGTCTTCAAGAGGTTTCGGAATATTATGCTGAGACACCAACACTGACGAAAACATCTACTGGTGATTACAAGTTGAAGGGTCAAGTTTCAAGTATGGAGAATATAGAGAACATCGCCAAGAACTTGGATGTTTACTGGGTGAACAACTACAATCCACCTGTATTACACGATGAGATAGGCATCCAGATAGTTGGAGGATACTTTAATCCAGACGATACAGGTTCTAGTCCTTACAGGGGACCAGGCGATCACGGTAGCCATGCAAATCAGCTTGGTTATGACGGCAGTGGAATAACTATCCAAGTGGCAGATACAGGTCTTGGAGACGGGACAACACCAAACGCAGGACATAACGATTTCACCAGCCGTGTTGTAGGCGGTACTGACATGGGCAGTACAGTCGATGGTTGGAACGATGGCCACGGCCACGGTACACACTGTGCAGGACTTGCGACCGGAGATACATACAGCGGTAACGGTATCACATATGCAGGATGGACGAACTTTTATACAGGTCAAGGATCAGCACCTGGTGCAGGTCTGTGGGCCACCCAGATATTCGAAGATGACGGAAGCGGCGATATGCCTGGAACCGATTACGAGATACCTGAAGATGGAAAACAGAATGGCGCTTATGTGTCATCCAACTCGTGGGGTGAATCCCGTGGTGACAGCGCATATGCTGCTAGCGACTCGGATTACGATAGAGCTGTGAGAGATGCTGATAGCTCTACCGGCGGAGACCAACCTATGAGTATAGTGGTTGCTGCAGGGAACAGCGGTAGTGGAGCTTCCACTATCGGGAGCCCGGGTTCTGGTAAGAATGTGATCACAGTCGGTGCTTCTAGGAATTATATGCCTGATTCTACCAGTTATGGAAACTCAGGTTCGGATACGACAGATGTAGATTACGTGGCAGATTTCAGCTCAAGAGGACCGGAAAGCGACGGAAGGATAAAACCTGATGTGACTGCACCCGGTGAAACAACCCTTTCGACGAGCACACCCGCTAACGTAGACAATTTGTACGGCCTGTATTCAGAAGACGGCAGGTACGAATGGTGTTCCGGAACATCACAGGCGTGTCCAACAGTTTCAGGAGCTGCAGCAGTTGTAGCTGATTACTATCAGAGTACTTACGGTTCTTTACCAAGTCCTGAGATGATAAAGGCACTCATAATCAACGCTGCTCAGGACATGGATGATGCCTCAGGTACAGATCCCATCCCAAATTATGATGAAGGATGGGGAAGGACTTTCTTACCTCCTATTGTAGATCAAAATAAATACCCAGATTGGATGCTGTACGATAGACCATCTCAGATGACGACTGGAGATATCGATTCGTATAGTATAGAAGTACAAGATACAAGCGTCCCTATGAACATCAGTATGGTTTATACGGACAACGAAGCAGCTAGTGGAGACAATCCGACCTTGAAGAACGACCTGCAGTTGAGGGTAACTGATCCAGGTGGAACAGTTTGGTACGGTAACGCCTTTAATGGTGGTATGTCTGTGTCTGGCTCAGGTCAGATCAATGGAGACTGGGACACCAATGGCGACGACAATGACGACAGGAACAATCTAGAGAACGTTTTCATCCCGACTTCTAATCTTCAGACCGGAACTTATACCGTGGAGGTTGAAGCTTTCAATGTACCTGAAGATGGTATACCTGAAACAACCGCTACCGACCAGGATTATGCGCTAGCGATGTACAATGCCCAGGCACCAACTTCGGGTGATAACACAGCACCTACGGTCGATCTAACAAGACCAGACGGCGGTGAGACGTTCACTATCGGTGATACTGAAACGATATGGTGGAACATGAGTGATGGCGAAGATGCGAACACGGACCTGACGGTCGACCTGTATTATTCGAATGATGGCGGCGGTTCTTGGAATGCCATCCAGACAGGCATAGCGGGAACGGCAGATCCGAACTCATATGATTGGACTGTGCCCAACGATCCGACCACGGATGCTTTGGTAAGAGCAGATGTAACTGATACCAATGGCGCGACCTCTTCAGACCAGAGTGCGGGTACGTTCACGATACAAAATACCGCACCGACTGTAGACCTAACCCAACCAGATGGTGGTGAAGTATGGACCTCGGGTGAGGTTCAGACGATCTGGTGGAACATGAGTGATCAACAGGACGCTAATACGGACCTGACGGTCGACCTGTATTATTCGAACGATAATGGAGGATCATGGAATGCCATCCAGACTGGCATAGCAGGTACTGCGAACCCGAACTCATATGACTGGACTGTGCCCAACGATCCCACTACAGATGCACTGGTCCGAGTAGATGTGACCGATACCAACAGTGCCACTTCGTCCGATACGAGTGCGAGTACTTTTACGATCGAAGGTATAACTGGACCTAGTATAACTATCAACGATCCTAACGGCGGAGAAGTCTGGGACGCGGGAACGAACCATGACATCCTATGGGATTCAACTGCAGGCGACGGAACGATCACTGGAGTCACCCTAGAGTACACCTCCGACGGTGGAGGAACGTGGAACGAGATCGTGGCGAACACAACTGATGATGGAGCTTACACCTGGACTGTTCCTGATGATGACAGCACCAACTGTTTGGTGAGAGGTACGGTTTATGATGATAATAGTTTGAGTGATAGTGATACGAGCGATAACACTTTCGAGATAGTGGGCATTCCACCAGCAGCCCCGAGCGGGTTATCAGTAGAACATTATGGAATCACTTCTACAGAAAGTAATGATACTGCCTCATCAGATACAGTGAATACAGGCACAGTTTCGAGCGGAGATTATACCTCTACTCAAACTCAAGATGATGTGTATCATCAGATACAAGAGGAACAAACAGGCGGTGGCGGGCCACAAGTACGATATGGTCTTGAAGTCGTGTACTCAGTGGACATAGCTGCAGACAGTAATGGTCCTTACACCTTGAATCTCGATGCATATAGAGATGATACGGAGGATTATCCGATCGAGTACCAAGTAGACGGTGGAGGATACAATGCATTCGATACAATAACAAGCGGAACCGATACAGATACATACTTATCTGGAGAATTAAACGGTGTAGGTGCGGGAAGTGTCGTTGATATTCGAATCACCGATAATGCTGGGACAGGTGGTGAAAATCAAGGTACACTTTATGTTGACCACCTATATATCAACTCAACAGGAGAGAGTTCTAGTGGAACCGAAGACAACGCAGTCAACTGGACAGCCAGCGGAGACGACGGAGCCGGAGATGGAGACGTTACAACTTACAATATCTACAGAGCCGATACCGAAGCAGGCCTAGACGGTGCAGCAGTATACGACACAATGACAGCCGACGGATCGGCAGAATACAGCTATATCGATGCAGGAGCTGGTGATGCCGATTCAACTCTTTGGTGGTACAGGATAAGCGCAGTTGATGTCGATAGTTTGGAAAGCGGAAACACGTCGAACGTGCAGGAACCTGGCGGAGATACATACGATCTGTTCGATATATCGCTCACCGCAGGCGGAGATGCGAGCGGATGGAACTTTGTTTCGTTCAACCTCGATGCCAACGGAGACAACTACGCACAAGCTAACGATCTTGTTGAGATACTAGAGGATACAGAATACGGTGTATCAGGTAACTACGACAAGGTGATGTACTACGACGCAGCGAACGATCAATGGAGATCATACGTACCGGGTAGAGCTGAGCATTATAACGACATCTACACTTGGGACAACACCATGGGTATCTGGATACAGATGAACACCGGAGATACATTAACAGTCGAAGGTACAGCACCGACGTCAACGGATATCTCATTATCAGCGGGATGGAACATGGTCAGCTATCCGAGCAGCACAGTAGGAGATGGAACAGAGCTACCAGCTGAAGTCACACGTGTTGGATACTTCGATGCTACAGCGGAATACAACGTTGCATATGCTACTACCGAAGCAGAAGTAGACGGCGTTGCTTTGAATCCTGGTGAAGCATACTGGTTGTACTGCAGTGCAGCAACAACTTGGACTGTTACTTACTAAAATACCAAACCAAAACCCCTTTTTTTCTTTTTAATTTTTTAAATTAAAACGATAAGTAGAATCTTCGATTGTGCGACATTTTAAAAATTAAAAAATTCATCATCGTTAATCACATTTAATAGCTATATCAAAATATGAAGAGAACCTAGAAGCGGATCTGAGGAGGATCACAAGATGAAATGGCAATTATAAATAATCATAAAATATAAATAAAATAAAATCATTTAAAATAGGTGTGAACAAGTATGAAGTATTAGTAGTAGGGGGAGGTCCGTCTGGGTCTCGTTTATCATCTATCCTTGCAAGCAAAGGTATCGATACAGCCATAGTAGAAGAAAAAACGGAGGTAGGGGTCCCGATAAAATGCGGAGAGGCAATCAGCAGAGAAGCTCTAGAAGGATGTTCTATAGGAATCGATAAAAAATGGATGGTCCAGAGGATTGATAAGGTAGAGGTCCACACACCAGGCAAATATACCTTTTTTACTGATAAGGAATTTCTCAATATTAGACGTGATGTATTCGATAAAGACCTGTTTAATAAAGCTGGTGATAGCGGCACTGACGTATATACCAATTGGAAGGCAATAGATATCGAAAGAACCGGGAATGGTTGGGAAGTAAAATCGAGTTCTAAGGACATTATTAGATGTAAAATACTCGTAGGAGCAGACGGCCCTAATTCTGTAGTCCGAGAGGGGATAGGTCTCCCTATCATAAGAAAAGTAGGTTATAGCCTTCAAGACACTGTAAAGGGCTCCACCACCTTACATGATGAATGGAACCATATTTTCATTCCTGGAGGAAATCTGAATGGTTACTTCTGGATTTTTCCAAGAGCTGGTGAGATAAATGTAGGGATCATCTCTAGGAGGAAGGGGAATTTTAAAAAACTTATAGCAGATTTTTGTAATATCTATATTAACGTCAGAAGGAAAGTAAGATCTACTGGTGGAGTTGTGGTACCGATTCAAGAATCTGATCAGTTTACCAATAATGACGCTCTCGTAATAGGCGATGCTGCTGGTTTAGCTAATCCTATCACCTACGGAGGTTTGTACCAGGCCTTATTTAGTGCCCAACTCGCAGCCGAATCCATAGTCGATTATTTGAACGGTAAGACAAAGAAGTTAGAATATGATCCCGCTAGTAAACTAGAATTGAAATCGAAAAGGAGGACGGCTGAGATGTATTATTCG
>CAZFVW010000018.1:11216-16161 GCA_964522285.1 uncultured Thermoplasmata archaeon
GCTCACTCTAGAAGATTGGAAATTGATATCAAAGATCTGCAGGGATGAAGATCCAACAGATATGCCACTACCCAAGTTGATCAAACGGGCTTTAAAGCACCCAAGGGCATTAAAATTGATTAGAAAGCTGTACCATATAGAGAAGAACCTAGATGTGATGTGAATATATATACATAATCAAAGCAGTGTATAAGATAAAGTATATGTTTTAACTGAATGAGTTTCCTACACTATATAAGAAGAATCAGGATTACTCATTAGTATTGGATGTTTTGTAGCTATGAACAACCTTGGTAATTTTCTTATGGTTTTCTATATGTCGTATGAACATTGTATTAAGGATACCCAAAGTAATGAAAACTATACCACCGTGTGTGTTGTAATCCCACATCCTATGAGGAGATCGGAAAATGCCAAAGAAGATGAGAGAACTGTCGAAGCGGGGTATCAATTCGCTCCAGATATCCGTGTTGACTACGTCTCCGAACACAGCTCTGTGGTACGAGTTCGAAGAGAAATACGGCATATACGGTGATCACAAAGATTTCTATTCGTATCACCTCATCTCGGATCACCCGAATATCAGCAGAAAAAAAGATGCATGAACTAAGAAACCTAGCTTGGGATAAATACTGCCCCTGATACGGCGTCCTCAAAGGATTCATAAGGCCATAAAGAGGGGGCTGTTCTGAAGTTCGCTTAAATGTAAGTGGTTCACAAAAATTTTATGAACCTTAGAAGGGAGAAAAGTATCACAATGAAGTAGAGGCCGAACACGTACCTGTGGTCCTCCCTCTTATGGAACACTAATGCAGCCGATAGGGAGATAGGTGTAAGAACAAGAATATCTATCGGTTCGTTAATAAGTAACAGTGGTGAGAGGAAAAGAACTACTATAAGAACGGCGACGATCTTCTTGCCTGTTTCAAATCCATATATGGTGTAAAGACTTTTAACTCCAGATCTTTTATCAGCTTCATAATCTCTGACGGCGTTTATCAGGGGCGAGATCGACAAAACAACGAATATAAGTACCGAGATGAAGAATATATCTGGGAAGAACGATATCTTTCTGACAAGTTTATCAGAGCTTATGCCGATCCCGAGGTACCAAAATCTTGGGGAATATACACCGAACAAAAATGAAATTACACTAGCGTACCCCACACAAATATACCCGAACACACGGTTCTTCAATCTTAACGGTGGTATGGAATACGCTATGGCAGCTAAAATGAAAGTCAAATTCAGTAAAAACAAAGACAGACCGAGCAGCAGTGAAAGTATCAACGATAAAATGGCTGCGATCATCGCTATCTCTAGGTAAACTCGTTCACTGATGAACCCTCTGATGAGGGGCCGGTCCGGATGTGCCTTCATGTCTATCTCGATATCATATATATCGTTCAAGATCGCTGTGAACTGCCATGTGAGCATCATGCAAAAGATAGGTATGATAATGAATGGGATATGGAGTACATTGATTGGATCTAATGCGAACATCGGTTCTACCTCCCTGACCACTAGCATACCTATCAAAACCATGAAAGCGAAGTGGAGGGTCCTGAAAGGTTTGATATTCTTGAATAGGGATTTGAAAGTCTTTTTATCTGTAAGGTAGAAAAGAGTGCTTGAGGCGATGGATATCTCTACCAATATAAGGACTATCCAGAGGATGTAGGACCGGTTGAAATTCATATACATATGATCGAGACCGCTTATGTCAAAGGTGTTGGTTGGTATGGAAAATGTGAAGAGTTTGTATATCGTGATGCTCTTTTCACCCAAATTCAGATCGATCCTCCATTTTAGATAAACGACTAATGATGATAAAATAACTGCAAAAAAAGTGGCCGCCCCCCTTGAGAGGGCTTTACGCAATGTTTTCAACTCTCCAGTATGTTTGAAAACCAAGAAAGAAGCCAATATCGCGAATGAATAGATCACAAAAACTAGACCTATATCTGAGAACCCCATCATGAATATGTTCTGACCGCTTTCTTCCATCCTCAATAATGCGACCTCCTTTACACTGGCACCATCTAGATGATTGATCAGCGGTGATAATGTTTTCAGCCAGAAGAATGAAAAAACGTGATTAGAAATCTTCGATAGGCTTAGAGTGGGTGCAAGTATTTTGAATATAATCAAAATTAAAAGGAATAGGAGAAGTGAAGTGAAGATGTTCAGATAAAGGATCGAGATCGATATATCGAAGTTTTGAGTAAGGAAGTCCCTGAGTACGTATTCTATCGAACCAACTAACAAAACATAGATGAAAATGAATAAAGGTGTATTCTTTTTTGAACCGAGCAGTGAAAGATTCATCTCCTTCATATCAACGATACTGTAAAAAGAACCACATTATTAAATCATTTAGGAGTTTTTAAACGCAGCAAAGTATCAAAAATCCCATCGCAAGTAGAGGATACCTGGTCGTGATGAACCACTTGGGCATGTTCTTGGCGGCGTTCTTGCAAGATTGTTCTAGATCTTCACTTTTCTTGGCTCTAAATATGTCACCGCTGGTTTTCAAGATCAATAGAGTATTGATTACCCCCATAGATATGAAGATTATACTACTGTACACGTTATAATCGGAAAAACCGTTCATGACGGGTTTGAGGATAACTCCAGACACTGCGAGGAGTCCACCGATTACCGTGAATATAAATGCCAGATCCATCGTTTTCTTTAGTGTGAATAAATGCGCCCAAGTTTTGATACCTTCTGCCATATCCTCTCTGTAATCTTCACAAGTGTTCACAAGAGTTATGCCTTCATTCAAAAAGGCGTAGCCAATGGAGAATATAACTATGTAAAGGGTCAGACCGCTTTGGAATATGAACCATCCTCCGAGAACTGGAAGGGTATAAAGACCGATGAGTACTGGGAAGGGACTCCACAAACCTCTTTTCTTTACCCTGATGGGGTCAGCAGAATAGATATAGCCGAAGAACAAGCCTGAAAGTGCCAATATAGGGGTGATAACATGTCCGATATCGATGAGCATAAAGATCATAATGAAAATCGCGATGACTTCTAATACCAACAATATCTTTACATTCTTTTTTCCGATAGTTTTAACCGCATCGCTCATGTAATGCTTGTACTTTCTGTCGATCTTCACATCGAAAAGACAGTTGATGTTGCAGGCAAAAGTTATCAAAAGAAAATAAAGTACGAGGTATATCAGAGCGGGCTTCGATATGAGTTGTGAAGCCACCGTCGCACCGAGTATCAAACCCAGTAAAGGGTGAGGAGGTGTTCCGAGCTGTATCTTTGCTCTACTGATGGTCAGGAAGGCTTTGAGTTTCTTAGATAATTGAGAATCATTTTCATCAAAATCCGATTCTTCTGGCATCTCTTGGATCTTAACCATCATACCTGAAACCAAAGTTGAATATTTAGTTTTAACTGAGAAAACTTCTCGACATTCTGAGATACATGGAACTCAGTGTTTTCCTTTAAATCTCACCGAACTAGGGATGGGATAGCCTACGATGAATTTAGGATGCTTTCAAACCCTCTTTAATATATTTAATTACATATTATTTCTTCTATATACAAATGATATAAATACAATATATTTCATATCCCTTACAAGCGAGGGCAGGCACTGCGCCGGAAGCAAAGGAAGCAGGAATAGATATAAATAGTAGTTGTTATTAGCTCGTAAAACACTTGCTTCCCATAGGGCCTGTAGCTCAGCTAGGTAGGATAAGAGTTATCACTCTCTCCCTAGAAAGAGCATCTGGCTTTTAACCAGGTGGTCTGGGGTTCGAAAGGAATTACCTCACCGGTGATTCACGAAAATCCCCACAGGCCCATCTGAGTCGGGCTGAGATGAGCTATGTATAACGGGATGCAATAGCGCGTTCGAACATCGAAAGAGAAAGGATAGAGAATGGTATGCATGTCAGGTAAAAAACAAAATTGGGGGATATAATGGGCAGTATAAACGTTATGGATCATGGTTTCGTACCGGAACATCGTCTGGTTCCGAAGGAAGAGGAAGATGAGATCTTAGAGAGATTAGATGCTGAAAAAGATCAACTTCCAAAGATTTTGAGAAGCGACCCGGTCATCGAGCAGATGGAAGGAACATACGGTGAGATAGAAGAGGGTCGGTTGATAAAGATAAATCGTGAGAGTAGTACCGCAGGAGTGGCTGAGGTTTACCGCTTGGTCATAGAAAGATAATAAAACTTAATGGGTGTGTAAAGAAAATGAGAGAATTAGTTGATGCCTTCTTTAAAGAAATGAGTGTTGTCAGTCACCATCTTCAGTCGTACGATGAATTTTTACCGATGAGGGACAATCCGGAGAACAGAGCCCAGAAGATCGTAGATAATATAAGGATAGGTTATGAAGAGGAAGGTTGGGGCCAGATACAGCTGGACTCCGAAAAAGTTGATGGTAGAGATATAAAGATACAATTTGGGAGAAAGAGGACCGAAGATGGTAGGATAGATCCTAACTCGGAACCCACTATTAGATTCGGAGAACCCCGTGTCAAAGAAGCTAGTGGTTCGGAACATAAATTGACACCTATGGAAGCTAGACTTCGTGATCTTTACTACCAAACGGAGATCCAGATGAAGTTCAGCATAATCGAGGATGGTATAGAAGAAGAGCCCATGTGGATGACCATCGGCAGGATACCTGTGATGGTGGGCTCCAAAAAATGCAATCTACACCCCGATAACATCGACAGCACCATGGAAGAGGTTTTGAACGTAGATATCGAGAGTAAAGAACATCAAGACATGAGTTACGATGAAAAACTCACCGCACTCGGTGAAGACCCTGTCGATCCCATGGGTTATTTCATAATCGGAGGAACTGAAAGGAACCTCATGGCTGTTGAAGATATGGCCTCCAACAGGGTGATGTGTGAGATAAACGAGAAATACGGTCGTGAGATAGAGGTCGCAAAAGTCTT
>CAZFVW010000019.1:0-3908 GCA_964522285.1 uncultured Thermoplasmata archaeon
GAACCGTCGATCGTTCTGGCTACTGCAGGTATGATGAATGGTGGGCCGGTTCTCGAGTATTTCAAGGCTTGGGGAGATGACCCTGATTCTGCTATAGTTTTCGTTGGTTATCAGGGACAAGGAACGATAGGTGATAGGATACAGAAAGGTTATGACCACGTCACTTTGACTGAAAACGGTGATCCTATAGATATCAACGTAGAGCTAGAAGTACATACATGCGAAGGTTTTTCAGGTCACAGTGATAGGATCCAACTCTTACATTATATAAGTGGGATGAGGCCAAAGCCCGAACGGGTGATCGTCTCTCACGGTGAAGAAGGAAAGTGTACTAACCTAGCTAGCACTATCTATAAAAAATACGGTACAGAAACTAGAACCCCTAGGAATCTAGAAACGGTTAGGTTGTATTGATCACTTATCTTCTGAGATAACAAAAGGACAGATTATAGACTCTGTTCGAAGTCATCTATTTCGTAATCGAAATCATCTCTATTTTCTATCTCACCTTTGATGAGGAGCATCTCTCTAGCTAATAGCCAGAATATAACAGCCAGGGCTTTTCTACCTTTATTGTTTGTTGGCAGTGCGATATCCACATTTTTTAGATCATTGTTCGTATCGACCAAACCGACTATAGGTATACCTATGCTGACAGCTTCTCTAACAGCCTGTCTATCTGCTGCAGGATCGACTACCACCATGACCTCAGGTTCTATGCAATTCGGGAGATCTGGGTTTGTCAAAGTTCCTGGTATGAATCTACCCGCTATACACATGCTGCCGATGATGTCTGAGAATTTTTCTATAGGTTTGTTACCGTATTGTCTTGCTGAAACTAAGAAAATCCTGTTTGGGGGATATCGTGATAAAAATTTCGCCACCGAACTTATCTTCTTGTCAGTTTTCCTCACATCTAGCACGAATAGACCATCATCTCTTACTTTGAAGATGTACGGTTCCATCGCTGCATTCTTTTGCTGGGTTCCTATATGTACACCAGATGTCAGATAGGTGTCTTCTTTGATTAACATATCTTCTTCAGTTTCGGCCATTGTTATTCCTCTCTAATAACGGATATAGGGATCACTTCTTTATTGAATTCTACCATCGCTATATCAACGGGGTCGTCGACCTGTGATGATTCCAAATCAATTAAAGGTGGTGCCCCCATTGATATTTGGAGAGCTCTAGCACCAATTATCCTTGCTTTTTCAAATCGAGTGTATTCCCTTGTCATGTCTCTAATCTCCATCTCAAAAAAAGACTTCTTTTATAAGCTTTTTGTCCCAAAATGCATCAAAATGCATGATTTTCGAAAAATTCGACGAAAATATAACGTTTTTTGGATAACTATTTCCTGCAAGAGGTAGCAAAGATTTATAACTTCACCCGAAAATCTATTCTCGATGAATACCAAAGGATTCAAGATAGTTGCTTTACTCTCTGACGGGATCGACTCAGCCGTTGCGGTCCATCTTTTAGCCGAGGTAGGTGCTGAAGTGTCACTTCTTTATCTTGACAGATTTGGAGAAGAAGGATCACAAGAGACAAAAGATAGGTCTTTCGAGAAGGTCAGATCTATAGTGGAGAAATTAGAGAAGATCCATGGAGAACTTAAGTTATACCGAGGCGAGTATGCACCGGTCATGGAGAACTTCACCGCCGAGATAGAGAATAGGTACACTTGTTTATTATGTCGGAGGATGATGTACCGGTCAGCAGAAAAACTTGCGAACGAG
The DNA here is from genome assembly GCA_964522285.1 of uncultured Thermoplasmata archaeon. Classification (GTDB taxonomy): domain Archaea; phylum Thermoplasmatota; class Thermoplasmata; order Halarchaeoplasmatales; family Halarchaeoplasmataceae; genus CAZFVW01. Next base: position 1,743 of record CAZFVW010000019.1, read on the forward strand.
ATAGGGGCAGATGAAATAGCTACCGGTGAGTCTTTGGGTCAGGTAGCTTCCCAGACTTTAGATAACATGTCGAACGAAGATGGGGCGGTAGGGATGACCATTTTGAGACCGCTTGTAGGGCTAGATAAAAATGAAGTCATATCTATTGCAAAAGAGATAGGCACCTACGAAGTTTCGATTTCTGAGAGCTTCGATTGCCCTTATACACCTGGCAGCCCGGCGATATCCAGCGATAAAGATACGATAGAAAAAGAAGAATCTAGGTTCAAGATAGATAGATTATTGAACGGCATAGTTATAGAACGTGAAAATCATTGATATTAAGATCATCGTTCCCAATATTCATCAACAACATCGACTCCTCGGTAAAATGTGTAAATTAGAGAAAGGAGCTAGTCAGATACGGACATCTGAGAACTTATACCAAAATATCCCTTATATTCTTTCCGATAAATCCCTAATACCTCCAAAAAGAATAAACCTTCTTTAATATATCACATAGCGATGAAGCGGTCTACTATCCTCTCGATCATGGGATTGTTCGTGTTTTCCTTATTATTACGAACTATGCCATTTTTCGATTTCATCTTCTGGGGCAGCGACTGCGGAGAATATTTTTATTACTCTCAGCGATGGATAGAAACCGGACAATTCTATACGGCTATAGACGGATGGGGTAACGCTTATCCTTTCTTCCCAGGGATGTATACTTTTTCGGGAGGTCTTCACCTCACTACCACAATCCCCCTCCAAATAACTACTGTTCTTTTCCCTGCCGTATTGTCTTCATTTACGATCAGTTTCATCTTTATATTAGTACACAGCGTAACAAAAAAAGTAAGAGTATCACTAGTTTCAGCACTTTTTCTTTCTATTTTAGCTCCTTTCGTTTACAACTATTCACAACCAAAACCTGAAACCGTTGGATTTTTTGTGATGGTCTTACTTTTGATAATGACCATGCGGTTCACTGAAACAAATAAGAAGATATTGTACCTCATGATACCCACATCTTTCGCTCTCGTGATCACACATCATCTTACATCATATTTCTTCGCTTTGTTTTTATTCGGGGGTATCTTTGTTTCGATGATGGTAAGAAGAAAAACACGTGAAACCGATAAGCTCCGATTATATTTCTTCATTTTTTTCATATCTCTTACTTTGCTTTACTGGATGATCTTTGCCCCTCCATTCAGAGATGATAGATTGCTCAACGCTTTAGGGGCTCCATCTTACTCCATACTTTCAACCCCGTTCATCCTGATTGCTCTGACATTTTTACTAAAAATTATAAGGGACAGATCTGATTTCAGATTGTCAATACAATTCGAAAAAGAAAGCTCTAGATCTGTTTTATTGTTATCTTTACCACCAGTAGCCGTAGGGATCGTCCTACTTCTGTATTCTTCTTTCTTCAACGTTCCAGGTACAGCTATCACTCTTGGAGTTTCAGCTCTACTATACATCCCGCTGATCTCTTTTGTGGTATTCATAGTACCGTCACGGGTTCCTATCCGGACCTATAAAAATGGACTACAGATATGGGGGTGGTTGTTGTTCGCTTCCCTGTCTTTTATCGCAGGGGTGGTAACTGGTAGCAGTTCTTTGCTTCCCATGAGACAGGTCGTTTTCATCATGCTGCCAGTCTCTATACTTTTAGGCGTCGGTATCGTAGAGTCTTTCAAGTTATTCAATCCTATAGGCAATAGAAAAAAGACGATAGCAATCCTTTCATTATTGATCCTTTTATTCGCTTGGAATCTACCTTTTATGTACCCATCTCAAGATATGATGGATGGTTATCAAGAAGGTTCTGATGTGAATGATATAGGGACTGGATACTGGCTTAAAGGAGTAGATGAGAAAATCGCTACGGATCACAGGCTTTCAGCCACTGTCTTCTCCGTCAACAATAAAAATTTGACGTGGACTGATGGATACGACATATATTTTTCACCAGGACTAGATGAAGCATACACAGAAGCTGAAGATATGGATGTGACCTATATCATGTGGGATTCAGTCATGAAGAAAGGTGTGATGACGACAGCTCAAGAAACCGCCCCACCAGTGAATGACGAACTGATAGATGGATATTATGGATCCAGTGTTTTAGTGTACGATAATGGTGATAATGTCGTTTTTTATATTGGATAAACACCC
>CAZFVW010000019.1:3918-15742 GCA_964522285.1 uncultured Thermoplasmata archaeon
TTATCTGATAGACCGTGATCGCAGATCGATCTCACAGGGCATCCGTCACATACTGGATCTTTTTTGCAGTGTTTCTTACCCAACTCAACGAAAAGAGCGTGAAGATCTTGATATATTTGAACATCACGTGGTAACTCTCTCTCAAAGAGTTTTTTTAGTTCATCATAACTACCTGATACACCATCAACTCTTCTGAGTATCCTTTTAGTGTAAGCATCGATTACGAACGACGGTCTATCAGCCGCGTAAAGCACGATACTATCGGCTGTCTCGGGCCCTATCCCCTTTATGCTCAATAACACCTTTCTCAGATCTCTTTCCCTTAAAAATGCCTTTATACCCCCATGTTCGGTAATTTTTTCTGATAATCTTTTCAATCTTTTACTTTTTTGACGATAGAAACCTGATGGCCTTATCAATTCTTCCATGACCTCATTTTCTGTATTTACGATAGATTTAGGATCCAATAACTCCTCTCTTTTTAGATTCTGGATAGCCGTTTCAACATTCTTCCAATTAACATTCTGAGTCAATATAGCCCCTACCATGATCTCGAAGTCTGTTTCCCCCGGCCACCAGTCTTGTTGACCATAGTTTTCGAATAATACCTGATAAATATCTACTAGAGAAGTCATGTAATAAAGCAATAAAATGTTAAATATAAATTTTTACTGCAACGGCCGGTAAGATAATGATATAGGAGGAGATGTTGTGCCGGCCCTCCTCAACCAAGCGATGTGATACTAACCGCCGGAAACCGACGGTTTATCTCCTCCTATATTTATCGTAAGATAATATTTTAAATCGGATGGAGGCCTTGTCAATAATGAAAGCAGAAAATAGAATAGAACTATGGATGAAACTAGTCCGACTTTACAGTCATTGACCATTGCTTTTGACCTCCTCAACTCTCAACATAGTACAATTTGAAGTAGGCTTATTTATTATTTTTTAGTCCGAGGTGATATTGATATTTGTTCTTCCATTTTCACATGGGTCTCCCCATAAGCCTTATACGGATGGTAGGGATAATTACATCGTATGAAGAATACTGGGACTGCAGACCTACCTCTACATGGTGGAAGAGCCCCTCGTTGGCTTTTTGATAGGATGGTAAGATTGAGCGGTTCTATAACAGAAGTAATTGTAGATGAATTCGGAGTCGACGAGTTTCTGAGGAGGATAACTGACCCTTACTGGTTTCAAGCTTTATCTTGCACAATCGGATTCGACTGGCATTCTAGTGGTACAACGACTACAACCTGCGGTGCCTTAAAAGTCGCTTTAGACCCAGAAAAACACGGCATAGCTGTTGCGGGAGGTAAGGGAAAAGCTAGTAGAAAAACACCCGAAGAGATAAAAGCGATGGACAACATTTTTGATCTAAGACATAATACTTTTGAAAAACTTACTTATTCCTCCAGAATTTCTGCAAAGGTCGATAATTCATGTGTACAGGATGATTATCAACTGTATCACCATTCTTTCTTCGTATCTGAAAAAGGTGATTGGGGTGTGGTTCAGCAGGGTATGAAAACCGAAGAGGGGTATGCTAGGAGGTACCACTGGCTTTCTGAGAAATTAGATGATTATATCGTAGAACCACATGAAGCACTCTGCTGTGATAGGAAAGAAAATAGCGTTCTAGATATGACATCTGAAGAAAGCGAAGAAAGTAGAGATGTCAGTGTTGACTTGATAAATGATAATCCAGATCATCTACGAAGATATCTTGACAAGAGTGGACAGACTTCATTGTCCGATTTTGGTAAAAACAATCTGAAGATGCCTCCTCGCCATCCAGTTATAGATATGGATATCAGCAAGAACGGTTGGGACACACTAAAAAATGCCTACGAGTTGCAGCCTTCAAATTATGAGGAATTGATATCACTGCAAGGTATGGGGCCGAAGAAGATCAGGGCACTTGCACTGGTCTCGGATCTGATCTATGGGGCAAGGTCCAGCTGGGAAGATCCAGTGAAATACAGTTTCGCTCACGGGGGAAAAGATGGAACTCCTTTCCCGGTTGATAGGACAGTGTACGATAGCACTATCGAGACGCTAGGAGAGACCATTCAGAAAGCAGAGATAGCGGGTAAAGATAGAGATTTCGCATTGAAAAGGTTGAAAGAATATATAAACCATGAAAGCGATTAAAGTATAGTGTATCCACAACATCAAAGCAATTTAAATCGGTTAAACTTCAAATCTAGTATAAAACCGTAATATTTATAACAAAGCCATAGGATGAATTGTAATATAATGAAAACGGTGGTTGTTTGGAAGAAGAAAAACTAAAGGGCTCGTCTCGAGAACTCACCCAAAAGATCGAAGAACTCCAGAGAAAGCACGATGAGTTATTGGCTCAAACTGAGATGGAAACGGACACCAGTTATATCCGAAGCGAATTGAAGAGGTTGAAAAGGGAGACTAGAGAGATAAAAAAGGAATTGGCTCGCTTGAAGAAACCTCCTCTGATAGTGGGGATAATAAAAGAGATGCTTCCAGACGGAAAAGCGATAATAGAGAGCTCTACTGGCCCGGATTTTATCGTTAGTGTAGCTGATTACATAACTGAAAAGGAATCAAGACCAGGAACTAGAGTAGCTTTGAATAAACAGACCCTATCTATAGTTAAAACACTTCCACCTTCTGTCGACCCATCTATCATGGGTGCTGAGATAATGGATAAACCTGAAGTCACTTACGATGACATCGGTGGTTTGAAGGAACAGATCGTGGAGGTTAGAGAGACGATAGAAGACCCTTTACTGGACCCTTATAAATACAAGAATATGGGGATAGACCCGCCTAAAGGTGTCCTTTTGGTAGGACCACCGGGTACCGGTAAAACTATGATAGCCAAGGCGGCAGCTAACCGAACTAACGCTACATTCATAAAACTAGTCGGTTCTGAGTTAGTTCAAAAATATATCGGCGAAGGTGCTAGAAAGGTAAGAGAATTGTTCGATATGGCTAAAGAAAAATCACCTACGATCATATTCATAGATGAACTCGATTCAGTAGCGACCAAGAGATTAGAATCCGCGACTTCAGGAGATAGAGAAGTTCAAAGAACTATGATGCAGCTATTAGCGGAGATGGACGGATTCGACCCGACGACAGATATCAAAGTGATGGCTGCTACAAACAGACCAGAACTTCTTGATAAAGCACTATTAAGGCCGGGGAGATTCGATAGGATAATCGATATACCTCTTCCAGATCTAAAAGCGAGGAAAAAGATATTCGAGATACACGTTAGAAGCATGAATATCGATGATGGTGTGGACTTCGATGTTTTGGCAAAGAAAACAGAAAAAGCTAGTGGGGCTGACATAAAAGCTATATGCACTGAAGCCGGGATGTTTTCTTTAAGAAATGACAAAGAGAAAGCGGACACCGAAGATTTCCAGAACGCAATCGATAAGGTATTGTCAGATTCACCTGAAAGTGAGATAAAAAAGCAAGTGATGTTCGCTTGATGAGATCATAGAATACCGTTAGGAACAACACCCTCAACACTCTTTTTCGTTTGTTTTTTGATCTAATTATTGATCCAATTCATCTTCATCGACTTCCAATATGAGAGGGCCTACATATCCACAATCCTCGCAGTGATATTTGTAACCTGTAACGAAGCCGGCTTCTGGCACGATATCTGTACCACCACACTTAGGGCATTTTAGTATCTTCTTTCCCATGATCTCACTTTTTTAATAGATATGTACCCCGGCGGTAACAGTTAGGTTCATCGTAAGGCGCTGCCATCTTCCCTACCTGACTCTTGCCGGGGCTTTGTGCAGTCTTGGGGTTGGACCCTGATCATCATCGGGTGTCTCACCCTATTCACAGGGGGACCCGTCAAGACCTATGCTCGACCTTGCATCACAGGTCATAGCCCTGGGAAGCTCTCTGTGACCTTGTTAGCCGAGCGTTACAAAACAGTGAACTTTTACTATATCAATCCATCGGGTTTGCTCTATCAAAAAAGATAACACACAATTTTTATATTATCCGTGCTATTCTCATTTATCCAAAGTGGTAGAAAAATGGCTTTGAAGTTGATGAAGTATCTTAGAAAAGATATCACACAGATCATAATCGGTCTTTCCGTTTTCGGGATAATGATATCTCTGTCATTTTTTTACACCGACGATCCCTTCACCTATTACGGGATAGCACTGCTGTTTTTGGCCATATATATGTGGATACTCACGCCTATCTCATACATCTTCACCACGTTCATGATCATATCTTTCTCTGTTCTGTTGGGGATATTCCAACCGGAGGAAGCCTTCGGCGGGTTCGCATCGTCTACGATATTTTTTCTACTCGGTGCGTTCATATTAGCACTAACCGTTCAAAAGCATAACCTGCATAAACGTATAGCTCTGGAATTTCTGAAGAGATTCGGTGATTCACCCAAGGAATTCATCCTCGGGATCACATTGGTAGGTTCACTCCTATCCATGATGATGCCGGCTCACGGAGTGGCCGCCTTATTCATACCTATACTTCTGGGTATTTTTTCAGCATATAAAGAAGATATATTCGACTCAAATTTCGTCAAGGCGAGTCTCTTAGCTCTATCTTATGGGACGAGCGTCGGCAGTATGGGCACACTGCTTGGTGGAGCTAGGAACCCCCTGGCAATAGGCATTTATTATCAAGAGACCGGTAAGCAGATCTCTTTCATAGGTTGGTTCATCGCTGCTATACCACTGGTAATATTCATGACAATAATGGTTTATCTAGTTTTGACAAAGTTGTTCAAGATAGAAAAGATCGACATGGATAATATACATTCTCAGATCCAAGATGAAGTCGAGGAATTGGGTGACATATCCACCGGTGAGAAAAAGGCGATCTTCTTTTTGGTATTGGCCTTCTTATCTTGGGCTATATGGGGGCAAATCTATGGGATGGGTGTGATCGCTGTTCTAATCACAGTTGTGATCGCTATGACCAAGACAGTCAGCTGGGATGATATAGCTAAAAGACTACCATGGGGTACAATATTTCTTTATGGCGGAGCGATCTCGTTAGCATATATTTTGAGCGATGCGGGTACACTCTTGTTCGTGACTGAAACGTTACTAAAATTCGTGGGTGATAATCCATTCTTAGTTTTAGCACTTTTCGCTGTTTTAGCGGTTTTCTTATCTAACGTGATGAGCAACGCTGCCACAACTGCGGTTATATTACCGATTGGGATCACTATCATGGTCACGATAGGTTTCTCAGATATCATACCAGTCTATACTATAGCATTAGCAAGTGCCTTCGCATTCATGCTCCCTGTTGGTACTCCTTCAGCAGCTCTGGTCTATACTACAGGTCATCTCGATATGAAAGATTTCATAAAAGCTGGTTTCATCTTGAATATTATCGGTATATTATCGTTCTTAACGATAGGTTTGGGATGGTGGAGATTGATAGGTCTTTGGTAAATACATGAAAGAAAAAACCGTTTAAGGAAAAAAGAAAAAATCGAAGGTGAAAAAATGTCTAGGTCGGGCGAAAAAAAGTTTGATGAGAAAGATATCGAAACCCTCCTTATCGCTAGTTATCGAGAGCGGTATTCTCAAGGATCCTTGAGTAAGATCAAGAAGATCATATTAGATGAGAAACCAGATCGGATAATAATCCTTAAGATTATAAAAGAAGAAACGACTCCAGAAGTAGTGGATGCTACCGTAGGGATAGAAGAAAGGAAGGATTTTCTGGATTCGGTTTTGGAAGAAAAGAAGATCCAGGCTGATGAGTATGCTGCAGATATAGTAGATATGATAGAAGATATGAATCTCCCTGTAGAAGTTCACCTCAGAAAAGGAGATGAGATATCTGAAGAGATAATAGAAGAGTTCGATAAGATGGATGTGGATCACGTGATTTTACACGGTGCTCATAAAGGCCCTGTTGAAAAAGTGTTAGAGGGTAGTACGAGTGGAAATGTTAAAGAGAAGTTGGGGAAGAAAAAGATCACATTGGTTTAGATAAAATAAAAAATCCCAGATAACATAATATCTCCACTTATAATCTGTATATCATATATGGATAATCTTGATATAATCCATGCCCAGAAAACTAACATAAAGTTATTATAGTAGATTTTTTCATAAACAACTCAATACATTCTCAATTGCATCGGAGGATGCAGATGCCCCAAAATGGCAGTTATAAAAAAGAGAAAGTGATGCTCATAGCGAGCTATAGGGAAGAGTACAACGATGAAGCCCTAAAAAAGATCAGAAATCTTATTTTAAAAGAACATCCTGACCGCATCATAATATCAAAAATAATACAGGAAGAAGATACTCCTGAAGTCGTCAAAGCCACTGTTGGTATAGAGGAAGAAAATGATTTTTTAGATTCTGTTTTAGAAGATAAAAAGAATCAAGTGGATGAATATACCGCTAATCTTATCAAGATGGCTGAAGCAACAGGCACACCTACAGAAGTGAGGCTGAGAAAGGGAGAGGAGATATCGGACGAGATAGTTAACGACTGCGAGAACATGGATGCAGATATCGTAGTAATGCATGGCAAGAAGAAGGGCATGTTAAGAACTTTCTTTGAAGGGTCTACTAAAGAAAAAGTCGAGAATGAGATGCCAAAAAAGAACGTTATCCCCGTTGATTGAATCTGACTACAGCTGATCAATAAAAAACAGCCCAAAATGTTTTATCTGAGTTTGATAAGTGGAGCATAGATATGTCGATAGTACGTTTAGGTAAACTGCACTTACACTGGTGTGAAGATTGTAATCTACCTTTAGTGGAGAAAGGGAAATGTTCAAAATGCGGATCGGAAGGCAGCAAAGTAAATATCACACCACCTGGAGATGTCCGTCCTGCGTTCGATAGAGATATATCACTGATAAGAGAGACGATAGATAGACAATGGGGCGATGGTTATTCGGAGGGATTGTTTTCAGAAGATAAAATAATACTTCTCAACAAATCTCCATCGCTGGATAGGATGGATGAAGTCATCATCGATGGAAGGGTGATAGGGAATCTTAGATATAACCTGCGAAAGAAAGCAAAAGGGAGACCACCCTATGAATTTATAATACGCCCCTGGAGGAGTATGCCCGAACCTAAAAAGGGCTTTGTAGTCATCGATCAAGGAGCGGTGAAACCTATCGCAGATGGAGGGAGCGTTCTCGTTCCAGGTATAGTCGATATAGATGGAAAAATAAAGAACCGAGATGAAGTTATGATCCTCTCTCCTGAAAGAGAAGTTATAGCTTCTGGAAGAGCGCAGATGTCCGCGGAGGAAATGATCAAAAGAGATAGAGGAAAGGGCGTGAAGAATCGTTGGCGTTCTTCTGATGATAAAAAGAAACAGGACGGTCAAACATGGGATGAGGTTCTAGAAGCGAATGATGGGATCTTGAAAAAGAGGATAGAAGAATCTATACGATTTATCAAGCAAACTGTGCAAGATACCGAGCTCAAGCCAGCTGTATCATATAGCGGTGGTAAAGATTCCTTAGCCACCCTCCTTTTAGTATTGGATGCTGGAATAGAACCTGACATGATCTTCATCGATACCGGAATCGAGCTACCTGAAACTGTGGATAATGTGAAAAGGATCTCTGAAAAATATGATCTGGATCTGAAAACCAAAAAAGTCGAAGGTGGTTACTGGGATAACGTAGGATATTTCGGGCCTTCAGCAAGAGATTACCGTTGGTGCTGTAAAACATGTAAATTAGGCCCGACCGCTCGATTGATAGATGAAAATTATCCTGAAGGGGTTCTCTCTTTCATAGGCCAAAGGAGATACGAGTCTCAGCAGAGGATGGATAAAGGAAATATATGGCAGAATCCGTGGGTTCCAAATCAAAAAGGAGCTTCTCCGATACAAGAATGGACCGCCTTACACGTATGGATGTATCTTTTCAAGAAAGATGCGGATTATAACCCTCTTTACGAAGAAGGCTTTGAAAGGATCGGTTGTTGGGTCTGCCCAGCTTCAGATCTTTCAGAATTAGAGTACATCAAAGAGAATCTTGACATATATTCAAAATTTGAAACGGTATTAGAGGAATACAGAGAAAAGAACGATCTCAGTGAGGCCTGGATAGAACTCGGACTTTGGAGATGGATAGAAGTACCCGTAGATATCAAGAAGATATTATCGGATATCGACGAGGATGAAAAAGAAGATACCGAAGACAATTCCGAAGAGGATATCAGATCATCTTTTAAAGAACAACCTACAGAAAAGATGTTAGAGGATGAACGAACATTGAATCTTCTCCAGATATATGAAGATAAGTCCTATAAATGGACACAGAAAGACCGTTCACGGATTAATGAGATGTATAAAAGGTCTCAGTATTGTGTGGAATGCGGTATATGTGTGTCCAAATGTAAAAAAGAGGCCTTGAGTTTTGACGACGGGGTAAAACTAGATCCAGAACTCTGCATCGGATGTCTGGAGTGTTTAGAAAAGTGTCCAGTCGTCACATACGGGGAAAGGGTTTAGATATTTGAAAATATTTCCAAAACTTCTTTTTCTGGAGCGTCTGTTTTAAATCCGGTCGGGGAAAAGTGAGTTTTTGTGGCTTTCCATCCTTCAGCTCTTGAGTTTATCGAATCTACTACGTTATCAAGTGGTGGGGGTGCTGATTTAGTATGCATCCCAAGTATGTTTGTATCGTAAAAGAACGGTGGCATAGTTCCTTCATCTCTCCAAAGATCAAGAAGGTCGTTATCTAGTGTGCCAAGAGGACGTATTTCTTCCAAAGTACCCATATCGAATATATCTCCGGCCCAAAAGGGTCCGGTTTCTGGATCCCTTCCCCAACCTATATCACTGAATTCAAATTTTGAAAGTTTACTCAGTGCTTCATCTGCTTTTTTAGCGCTTTCATCGATCTTCAGGTAGGTTCTGAAATGGTGTCCATCATAGTAGGATAAAAGCGGTTCAATACTCCTTTGAAATCTAGCCGCTTCTCTAGCACAATATGCGATCAGGATACGCACTCCGTTTTCATGTCTGCACCAATTATTTTCAGGCCATGAGGAATAAAGTCGGTAACATTTTTCTGGGTAGGTACCACAGAGAACCGCTGTATCAGTAGCGCTTACCGCGACGATGCCCCCCCGTTTTACGAACCTGGCTGCTATCGGAAAATACTTTACGGGACTGCCGAAGGGGTCCACATCTATATAATCATAATAATGTCGGTTGTGAAGGAGGTGTTCTTCTATGGATTCATTGATCGCCTCGGCTTCAACTCCCGCTTTCTCGATATTTTTTCTTATAAGAGAAACGGATTCTTCAGAGAGGTCTGTTAACACGATTTTTTTTACACCCACTTCTTTAGCTATCCTTATACCTCTTACACCACTAGCAGCCATCCCGTCCAGAACCTTTAGTTCATCACAATCGAATGCCTTGAGAAATGCAACACTTATATCCCTATTCAACTCCATGGCAGGGTTATAAAAAATATCGTTCTTAGAACTCTTCGGACCTAGCCCTTTCTCGTGTTCCGGCACTAAAATTTCCGTTTGACCCTCTTTGACTTTTACGAGATTCAAGATCACTCGCCTTTAAGTTCTTCTTTGATAAGGTCTACCACTTTATAAGGGAGAAGGTCTTTGTTGACGTCGGTTAGTTCAAGCATCCTGATATCATCTCTTCTCCGGATATCTTGAAGCAGGGGATTCCTTGATTTTTTCTGGAAAGTTATTATCATGGTTACATCAAGGTCCATAGCTGTTTTGACCACTTCGTTGAATTTCTCGCTTTCGACCTCCATCTTACCAATTTTGTCTACCAAGATAACATCTTGATTTTTAGCTGCGTTCTCGATAGCTTTAACTCCAACTTCATTTAAAGCATCTATATTGACACCGTAACCTTTGACGGTGATCGATGAATCTAGATCCAGATGGGCAAAAACCGTCTTTTCTTTAGTCGCCCAGTCCATAACCTGGAATCCAACTCTTCTATTATTTTCCATTATAGGGTCTGTGATCATACCCCCAACACTGATGTCCTCTTCTGCTAACATATCTATGATCTTCTTTAGCGTGTCTGTTTTCTCGACGCCGTACGGACCACTGATACCGATCTTCAAACTTTTCGCCATCTTATCTATCAACCTTAATTACTTACTAGTTAAAAAACATTTGTTATATATCTATTTAAATATCTAAACCTTTATTCAATTTATTTATTCGATCGATTCTATATACATCAATGGGTAATCTAATTCATCGACATATTTTAATCGTCCGATTGCAGTTATCCCTTTGTATTCGATAGTCACTTTAGCCTGCAGCATATCGCCGGATAGTGTGGTGTAATCGTAGAACTCAGTGTCCGGTCTTTTTTCTAATTCTTTCGGTATTATATTGATCTCAGCTTTCTTGACGAAGGCCTGTCTTTCAGTAGTTTTCTCGATGGCCCTTTCTAATATATCGATATTTTTACTGCTTACTGGTGCACCTATGAATTGATGAAAGAGAGCACCCAACTTTATTCCCAATTCGAAGGCAGCCCTTTCGTTATCGTCACATCTGAAAAAACTTTCAGCTTTTTTTTCCATCTTGTCTTTCATTTTTATCTACCATATTTTGCTATAAATGGACCTGTAATCGTATAAATGAGACATCCTATAAAAGAGATTCCGAAGAAGATCCGAGAGATCGACGTGATTTCATGGAAAAAGATGATACCGAGGAACGAGATGATAACTAAAGAGCCTGCTGATATGATCAGAAATCGGTTTTTGATCTTGGGGTATTCGATGGTAGTATACATCAATATGGAAATTACGAGTATGAATATCAAAGTTGGAATAGGATAATATGCTACAAGCTCACCTTTCCCGAATAGGAAAGTAGAATATATTATCAGCAAAGCTATCACAGGAGTCGGTAAACCACTGTAATTTTTATTTTCGACGGGTTTTTCCGTGAATCTTGCTAATCTCAATATCCCGAAGAAAACCACAGACATCGGAACAGCCGTAGAAAGAAAATTTATCGGTGATTCCCAAGCCCTCCCCAACGAGCTATCGTAAAAAGATGAATAAAGCATGATAGCTGGAGCGAAACAAAAAGAGATGGTATCTGAGAAAAGGTCGAAATAGGCACCTTGCTTGTGTTCGATGTTGAGATATCTAGCTACCATGCCATCTAGACCATCTAAACCCACGGTAGTAACTATTATGATAGAAGCTATCCAGAACCTACCATCGATCACATAAGTGATCGCGAGGAATCCCAATAATGCATTGAACAAAGTGATATAATCCGCTAAACTCAAAGGGATCTTATTGTTTTTCATATAAATTCTCCAATTTTTGATTCTCCAGCTTTTATGATCTCACCTTTCTTTACGGTGATATTAGCCGTCTCCGGAACTTCAATCCTTACTCTTGACCCGAACCTGATCATCCCTATCTTATCACCCTTATCAACCTGGTTCCCTTCTTTTACATAAGGAACGATCCTCCTCGCTACGATGCCGGTTATCTGCCAAACAACGAATTTTCCATTTTCATTTTTTATCTCGATCCGGTGTCTGAAATTGTTATCGCTTTCCTTTTTATACGCAGGCACATGCCCACCCTTGTAAAGATCTGTCTTGATGACCCGCCCCTTGACTGGAGATCGGTTAACATGGACATCGGTAACACTCATGAAGATAGTTACATGGTCGTCGCTTATCTCCAAAACTTTACCGTCTGCAGGTGAAACTATACCTTTTGCAATCCTTCTTTTTGGATCTCGGAAAAAGTAAAGACTGAATAGTGGAAAAAATAGTAAAATCAAACCTAGGATATAGA
>CAZFVW010000020.1:0-9827 GCA_964522285.1 uncultured Thermoplasmata archaeon
TCCATCAGGTTCAGACCACCTCTCAACCTCTCAAAAGAAGAAGTCGACAAGGGTATGGAGATCTTAGACAAAGCTATAGAAGACTAAACCCTTTTTTCATCTATTTTTTCGGACTCACGTTCCACTTTACCCGTAGCCGCATTGATCACTACAACGCCTTCAGTCCCCTCTACAGCCCACATCGGCACGTAAACTATACCTTGATAGGCCATATCTATCTTCTCTTCATCCGGCTCCTCTTTGACCTTCTCGACGATTGTAGCTCCGTCCTCTTCCCATTTTGACTCGCTCTCCATCCGATACCTATCTTTCAAGGCCATCAAAGCTTTTTTCTCGCTTTTCTCTTGAGGCATGTTCGGCTCGAGTTTCACGTGAGATCTTTTCACGTCCCTAACCCTCTCGAAATCATCATCCCAGAAGTTACGTAGTCCGGAGATACCGTTCAAGTACAATCTACCCTTCTCAACACCACCACCGGGTTTCTCTAATCGAAATGAAAACAGATAATGAGGTACCAACTCCAACCGATACTTGAAACCTTTCACCAATTTCTCACCCAACTCGGAGATATGTTCGAAATCCATTATCGGCTTCAGAGTTTTCTCTCCATTCTCCTTTCTGAACTCTATCTCACCTTTACCTTTGATACCCCCTTCACCTTCAGTGATACCCTCCAATACGGACATCTCCAGTGTCATCTCGCCCAACCTCCTTATCAATTCATCCCTATCCCAGATATCCGCATCTTCGGGAACTTCAGCTAACTTCTCTTCATCAATTTTCTCGAACACGATCAAAACCTTCTCCCCTTCAGAATCTTGAATATCTTTGATATCGTCTTCGGTCAACCTCTCACCGGCTATAACGAAGCTCTTGATATCCTCACCAGACTTGCCAACGATCTTTCCCTTTCCACCGAACAGCAGCTCGTATCCCTCGTATTCGAGTAGGTCTTCCATCACTTGATAGAAATTCTTCATCTGTACCATCAACGAGAATATCTCTTACCATTTAAATCTAATTCAATCTTCGAACACGGCTTGAGACATCTGTTTATTGCTGCAAACGCTATAACCTTCTTCGTTCACAGCGATCAATCCTATCGAAACGCCGTCTGGAAAACCTTCAACGACCTTCTCACATGCTTCATCAACACCGTGCTTACCCATCAACTCGTGACACTTATAGGAAGCCATCTTTTTGATGATAGCCTCACCTTTTCCAGTAGCCACCACGGCCCCGTTCTCACCGACAAAAAATCCACTTCCAACCATGGGACTATCCCCGACTCTGCCACGCCAGCAGTAACTGGTACCGCCGGTAGAAACCGCAGCGGCGAACTCACCATCTTTATAAGCCACGCAGCCGACGGTATCGCCACCGTCCACCTTCTCGTAGAATTCTCGCAATTTCTGCAGTTTATCTTTCCTACCCTCGGCATTCAATTTCTCTCTCATCTCCTCCAGCTCTTCCCTACGAGCCTCGGTAGAAGGATCGAATTCGCCAAAACCTACATCCCTAGCAAATCGGGTTGCATCCATACCGACCAGCATAACGAAAGGCGATCTATAGATCTCTCTAGCCACGAGCACCGGATTCTCCACCTGCTCGATAGCTCCAACCGCTCCGATCTCACCCCGACTCATTATAGCAGCGTCCATCTGGATACTTCCGTCCATCCTCATACGTGAACCCTTACCCGCGTTGAAATGTTCGTCGTTCTCCAGACCGACCACTACCTCGATCACAGTTTCAAGCGCAGTATCACCCTCGGAAACACCTCTATCTATAGATTGCTCAACATACTCATCCAATTCTCTTTTACTTCCGACGCCGCCGTGTGCTGCTGCGAACATACACCTGGATTACTTCGTCATTATATATTTGTTGGTGGATTTTACAACATTTTAAAGGGAAAATGTGTTATATGTGTTAGTTTTAAACGATGACAGATGCATGAATACTCCGTGATGACTTCACTGGTATCAGCTTTGCTGGACGAGTTAAAAGATAAAGATATCAACAGGATCAAAGAAGTGAAGATCGAGATAGGCGCCCTGACGTTCCTGGGACACGAACAGCTCAAGTTCGCCTACGAAGCCCTATCCAAAGATACGATACTGGAAGGCTCGGAACTCAACATAACCACAAAGGAAGCCAAGATAGATTGTCCAGAGTGCGGGTATCAAGGAAAAGTAAATTACACCGAAGACCCGGCTTTCCACTACAATATACCTATAATCTCCTGCCCGGAGTGCGGAGAAAAACCGGACATCGTCCAGGGCAAAGAGATGAGGATCGTCGGAGTAACAGCTGTGGAGGAAGAAGAAGATGAAGATAGATCTTGAACAGTTCAAATTCAGAGATAAAGAGAAAGCCAACAAGGTTCTGAAAGAGATCAAGAAAGCCGACCTAGAACTAACGCTGATGCACGTCTGTGGTACCCACCAGGACACTCTCGTCCGACACGGACTCTCACCCTTACTCAAAAAAGTAGGCATAACGATCAAACAGGGCCCCGGCTGCCCGGTCTGCGTCACGACTCCCAGAGAGATCGAGGAGATGATAACTCTAGCGAAGGAAGGTATAACCATAACAGCCTTCGGAGATATGATAAAAGTCCCCGGCCAGGAACACTCCCTCTACGACGCAAAAAGGGACGGGGCGGATGTCAGGATAGTTTACGGCGTGGATGACGCTGTAGAGATAGCAAAAAAAGAAGATAACGAAGTCGTCTTCATGGCGGTCGGTTTCGAGACCACTTCCCCTTCGATAGCATCTGCGATATCAAAAAGACCACCAGATAATTTCACCATATTACCGTGCCACAGGGTCATCCCACCGGCACTCAAAGCCATATTAGAGATGGGAGAAGTCAAACTCGACGGTCTGATAGAGCCAGGACATGTCAGCACGATAATAGGAACCGAACCCTACGAACCGATATCGGCCAAATACGATATCCCCCAGGTCGTAGCCGGATTCGAACCACTGGACTTACTGATCTCTGTCCTGATGATAGCCAGGCAGATCCAAGAGAACAGAGCGGAAGTCGAGAACGAATACGGAAGAGTGGTGAAACCGGAAGGTAATCCCAAAGCCCTCGAACTCTTAGAAGAGGTCTTCGAACCCACGGACATCAAATGGAGAGGTTTCCCGGTTATACCCAAATCAGGAACAAAACTAAAAGAGAAATACAAAGATTACGATGCCAGAGAACGATTCCAAGACATCCTAGCCCCCCTGAAAAACAGAGAGTTCAGTGAAGCCGAAGGCTGCAGGTGCGGAGAAACACTCAGAGCCATCATAGAACCCGACGAATGCCCGCTTTTCGGCAAAGAATGCACGCCAGCTCACCCGGTCGGACCGTGTATGGTCAGCCGAGAAGGAAGCTGCAATATCGCTTACAGATACGATCAAAGTTGATGGATCATCACTGATACAATCATAGTTTAAACTATAATAGTCCAGCCTATCATCATCTGTCACGGCGATAAGAAAATAAACCCCAACATCTTTTTATATTATCCATATTTCAAACAATATCTGCACAGGAATTTAAAAAGATAACATGTCAGAAGGTATCCAGAAACAGATAGAAGAGATCGAAAAGGAGATCCGAGAAACTCCTTACAACAAGAACACCCAGCATCATATAGGTAAATTGAAGGCTAAAGTCTCTCAACTCAAGGAAAAACTTGAAAGGAAGGGAGAAGGAACAGATCATGCGAGTGGATACGCGTTAAAGAAAGAAGGTGACGCTACAGTAGGTCTCGTTGGATTCCCCAGCGTTGGGAAGAGCACCCTGCTCAACGAACTCACTGGAGCCAAGAGCGAGGTGGCCAACTACGATTTCACCACTCTAGAAGTATTCCCAGGCATGATAAAACATAACGGAGCCGTGATACAGATCTGGGACCTGCCAGGACTCGTGGAAGGAGCGGCAGAAGGAAAAGGCAGGGGTAAAGAAGTCCTATCCGTAGCCAGGGAAGTAGACCTCGTAGTCATGATGGGAGACCCTTACCGAAACGAAGTCGAGACCATAGCCGAAGAACTCGAGTCCAACGGTGTAAGGCTGAACGAGACCGCGCCGGAGATCGTAATAACTAAAAGAGAGAGGGGAGGGATCGAAATAGGAACTACGAGGGAATTGACGAACATCGATGAAGAGACCATCAAAGGCATACTAAGGCAGTACGGATTCATAAACGGGGTCATAATAATCAGAGACGACATCACGGCAGAAGAGCTCATAGACCATCTCAGCGGGAACAGGGTGTACATCGATGCCTTCCCGGTGATCAACAAGATAGATATCCTCAGCAAGGAGGAACTAGAACAGATAAAAAAACCTATAAGAGGAAAAAAACCTACGTTGATATCAGCCAAAGAAGGCATAGGTCTGACCGAACTCAAAGACAGGATATTCGACGAATTGAACCTCATGAGATTGTTCCTAAGACCAAAGGGTGAAAAGAGCGATGACGAACCCATGATAATGAAGAGGGGCGCTACGGTAGAAGACGTCTGCAAGAAACTTCACAGCGATTTCTTGGAACGGTTCAGGTACGCAAGGATATGGGGACCGACAGCCAAGTTCCCTAAACAAAAGGTCGGACTCGACCACGAATTGAAAGAAGGGGATACCGTCAGGATCATCAAGGGTTAACGCACGACAACTTTAAATGTGATGAATCAAAAGGTGGACACAGATGAAGGAAATTGTTTCCAAGGCTATGAGCTCCGGACTGGACCTTACCAGGAGAGGAGCGGTAAAATCCTTTCTAAAAAGGTTGGATATCGACCAAGACCTTTATGATAGATTATATACTGAGATAAAAAACAAGGCGATGAAGACCGATTTCAAGAAAGTCCCGTTCAAAGAGAGGATCATTTTTGTACCCCAGTGTATGAGAAACTCCAAGAAATGTCAGGCAGAATTGGAGGATTATGGCTATGAATGTAAACGCTGCGGAGCCTGCGATATCGATGATATCATATCTTTGGCCGATGAATTAGGTTATAAGAAGGTGTACATCGTACCGGGAGGCAGCATGGTTAGAAATATCATAAAGAAGACCAAACCAGGTGCGGTGATAGGCGTGGCTTGTATCCTGGAGATCGCGGAGGCTATGGAATTGGCCGTTGTACACAATGTAAATCCCCAGGGCGTATGTCTGTTGAAGGACGGGTGTAAAGACACGATAGTTGATATGGATGAACTCGAGAATGTTATGAAGATGAGATCCAAGTGAAAGATCCTCCATTTTTTTCGATAAACTATTTTTTTAGTCATAAATGATAAATAAGGATGTATCTATTTCAAATAAAGGATAATGTAAGTGATGACATGTTAGAGTTGAAAGTGATGAGAAGCAGACTTGAAGATCGTGGTTATACGGATCAAAAGATAGTGAACATATCGTCACACAAAGGTCTATCCATAAGGATGGAGCAGAGTGGAAAATACCAACACCGTTAAGTTTAAATCGTTAGAATATAAAAATGATATTGGAGGAAAAATAATGGGCTTCCTTGACAAGATCGATAACATACTAGATAAAGAAAAGAGGGTACTTAGCAAGGCATCTAAGTATCTGGAGAAAGCTGAAAAACTACACCAGTCCGGCGACATCAACAAGGCGAGGGAAAATTGTGACCGCGCTTGGGACTACCTTAAGAGTAAAAGGACCACTATAGAGGAGAAGTATCGGGAACTTTCAGAGATATATGAGAAGATGGGATGGCTTTATTACAAATTCGGATTGGAAGATCAGGGTCTCAGGGCTGAAGACGAGGCTCTGTCTATAGACCCACACAACATTTTAGCGAAGAATCACAAAGCCATGATATTGGTCCAAAAGGGGAGAAAAGAGGAAGCCCTTCACCTCGTTGAAGATGCACTAGATATACAACCTAACGACAAATATACGCTCACAAACAAAGGTGATATTTTAACCAGTTTGGACCGGGAGGAGGAAGCGGTCAGAGCTTTCCAGAAAGCTTTAAAGGTAGATCCAGACGATATATCCATCTACGATAAGATATTGGAACTCAAACCAAGAGATGCAGATATTTGGGCTAAAAAGGGTTTAGCACAAAATAGGTCCGGAGATTCCAACGGCGCTATCGAATCTTTAAATAAATCGTTGGAGATCAACCCGCGGAACGGTAATCTGTGGTTGTACAAGGGCCAGACATTGAAAGATATGGGTAAATTGAACGACGCTGTCGTATGTTTTGACAACGGAATCGAGACGGATCCAGATAATAAAGAACTCTGGGCTGAGAAAGGTTCAGCGTTGCACCAACTAGGTAGGAAGGAGGAATCTATAATAGCATTCGATAGAGCCATAGATATAGATTCTGAAGATAAAGAACTCTGGAACAGGAAGGGGACGATACTTTACGATCTCGGTAGGAATCATGATGCGCTCTCGGCCTTCGACAAAGGATTGGCTATCGACCCTGAAGATATCCGGTTACTCAACAACAAGAAAGAGGTACTAAAACCTTTGAAGAGATACGAAGAACTGATAAGAGTATCTGATAAGATATTGGAGAAGAATCCTGGTGATGCAAGCACACTCTACGATAAAGGTGTAGCTTTACAACGCTTAAAACGATATGAAGAAGCGATCCAGCAGTTCGAAGAAGCTCTGACCCATAATCCTTCAGATGTATACGCCATGAACCATGAGAAGGATATTTACAAGCATCTCAAAGACTGGAAAAATGTTATAAGGATAACGGACAGGATAATCCAGATAGAGAACGATAATTGGAAAGCGTGGTTCGATAGAGGAGAAGCGTACTTAAAGATAAACGACCCAGGATCCGCTCTAGAGAGTTTCAATAATGCTTTGAACGTGAAACCGAATGACATCAGGATATTGGAAGCTAAAAAGAGGTCTCTTAAAAAACTAGACAGATATGAAGATCTGATAGCGGTATGTAACAGGATAATAAACATAGAGGAGAAGAACGTCGAAGCCTATTTCGACAGGGCTAAAGCTTACGAAAAACAGAAACAATTCCAGAATGCTATATCCGATCTCAAAAAAGGCCTGGATCTTGATCCATCGAGAGCTGAAAAGTGGAATGACAAAGGGCTCTGCGAATACAGGGTGGGCGATTATGAAGACGCGTTATCCAGCTTTGAAAAAGCCGTGGGTATAGACCCCGACGATAAAAGATTCTGGAACAATAAGGGTCATGCCTTGAACAAACTTGAGAGATACGAAGAAGCGATAACATCTTACACCAAAGGACTAAAAATTGATTCAAGTGATGAAAGGATATGGTACAGTAAAGGCCTCGCTCAAGAGAAAGTTAACCGACATGAAGAGGCGATAATCTCCTATGAGAAGGGTTTGGGTATCAATCCCGATGATGCAAATCTATGGTACAGCAAGGGTGTAGCGCTCGAATGGTTGGAAAGGTACGAGGAGGCTGTAAAAGCGTTCTCAGAAGCTATAAAACTAGAACCGACAAAGAGGGTCGCTTATATCAGGAAAGGGGTCGCTCTTGCGGAATTGGGTAGACATGAAGAAGCCATCCAACCATACGATAGAGCCTTAGATATGGAGTCTAGAGATGTGAAATTACTGAAGAAGAAGAAGGAATCTCTCAAAAAGTTGAACAGGTGGAGTGATATATTAACAACCTCCAAAAGGATATTAGATATCGAATCGGATAATGTCCAGGCATGGAGAGATAAAGGTGAAGCCCTAAGGAGATTGGGAGAATACGAAAACGCCTTGGACAGCTTCGAGAAGGCCCTGGAGATCGAAGAGACGGTTAAAGACTTGGAGAAAGTAAAGGATATACTTAAGGAACTACACAGGCCTGAAAGAGTGATCGACATCGCTGACAGGATCATAGAAATAGAGAGAGATAATGTCAAGGCATGGGAAGATAAAGCCATGGCCCTCAAATTCTCCAAGAAGAGGGAAGAGAGTATAGAAGCATTCGATAAAGCCTTAGACCTAGAACCAGATAACAAGAACCTTTGGATACAGAAGGGGATGGTTCTGGAACATCTCGAGCAGTATGAGAACGCGATGAGATCTTACAACGAGGCTCTCGACATCGAACCAAACGACCTGAATGCGATCAACAGAAAAGCAGAATCCCTCAGAAAGATGGAAAGGTGGAGTGAAGCCGCTGAATGGTACCAAAAAGCACTTGATATCGAACCTAACAACACCGAGTTCCTAGATCTCAAAGGAAGATGCCTCATCGAAGAAGGTGAACTGGAAGAAGCTGAAAAATTGTTCGAGAGATCGCTGGACCTCGATGATCAAAACGGCACTACGTGGAAGTACAAGGGATTACTGGCAGAAAACTTGGAGAAATACGAAGAAGCTATAGGCGCTTTAGAAACCGCCATAAAGCTAGGTGTCGATGATACTGAAGTCTGGATCACAAAAGCCGAATGTTACAATTACATGGGAAGAAAAGAGGACGGTGTGAAGGCATACGAAGAAGCCATAGAGAAAGTGCCTGAAGACGCCTCTTTATGGTTCGAGAAGGGCCAACTCCAATACGATATAGGAATCAAAGATCAGGCAGTGAAGAGTTTCGAGGAAGCTACTGATATAGATCCAGATTACGAAGAAGCTTGGTTCGAGATGGGCCGTGCTCTTGAAGACCTCAACAGGAAAAAACAGGCACTGGAAGCTTACGATAGAGCCATAGGTTTGGACTCTACGGATAAATACGCGTGGAATAACAAAGGTAGGGTACTTCTAGATATGAGTAAACCAGACAAAGCGAAACGTGCCTTCGAGAAAGCTCTAGATGTAGATGACGGTTTCCAGGCAGCCAAAGAAGGATTGGAGATAGCCAGAGAGAAAGAAGAACAGCAGAAATTGGAAGATTATTCTGGAAGGATACTCGAGTTCGAGTGTGAGAGGAACAGGCCTATATCTAAGGAAGAGGCATTCAAGAAGTGTGATATCCCTTATAATTACATAGACGATGTTTTCAAGTATCTATCGCTTAGGGAAGGTGTTGACTTCGGAGCATTAAATGATGATGAGATCAGGAACTTTGAAGCGGCATCTAGAGCGATAATCAGTAAGATCGTTAGAACATCACAACAAGACCTGATCGATAACGGTGTGAGATTGTGTGATATCGTCACCAATTATCCTGATAAGAGTATAGATGAATGTAAGAGGGTCTTAGAATACATCCGAGAAGTGGATTCTATGAAGATCACAGGCGAACAGATCGATCCTGAAACTGAAAGGTTGCTGAAACAGAGAGCACTGGACCTTCCTCCAGAGGATAGGGATTTCTTGAGCTTAGTCGTGAATCTAAATATAGGTATCTACCAGGCGAAAAAGGTGCAGGCCGCTTTAAAGAAATTCGAAGGGCCGGATTACAAACCTCCGAGCACGGAGATATCCACGATAGTGAAAGAGGAACCCAAGAGAGAAGGTATCGAAGAAGTTGAAGAACCTAAAAAGAAGAAGGAAACAAAGCCTAAGAAGAAGGAAGAAAAAACCACAGAAGTAGAAGAACCAGAAGAGGAGGATGAAGAAGAAAAGGAAGAACCTAACTGTCATTTCTGTGGCGATCCTACCAATTACAAGCACGACTGCGGTGATCTTCCATTATGTCCTCAGTGCGAAGCGGATCACGCTGGAGAAACCTGTCCAGACTGTGGAGAAGTTATAGGATCTTCAGGTGATGAAGAAGACGACATGAGGTTGTGAACCAACCAGAAAAACAGGGTCCTATGATTTGATCCAATCCAATTTCTCTTTCTTTATCTTGGCCCTCATGCTCTCGAGGTAATTATAAACTGCAGAATGTGG
>CAZFVW010000020.1:9837-15711 GCA_964522285.1 uncultured Thermoplasmata archaeon
ATTATACCTATAGTGTTCCCATAAATCGACACGTACGATTCGCTGAGTTCTTCTAATATCTCTCTCGTTCTTCCTTCTTTACCGATAACTCTACCCCTAATCCTTTTAACGGCTTTCGAGCTCTTGCCGACATAATTACGGATGTCAAGCAGATCGAAGTAAACACCGTCTTCCAACAAGAACATCGCCTTATCAGGGTTGAAACCCCGACCGACAGCCTTTATGACATCTTTGATCTTCATCTTAACTAAAGGGTCTTCAACTTTCTCCGTATCTATATCGACCTCTCCAGTGTCTGAATCTATATCTAGTTCTACACCTGTCTCTTTCTCGATCTCTCTTTTGGTCTCGCCGTCCTTACCTATCAAAACTCCTATCCTGTCCTTGGGTATCTTTATGCTTGGCATCATTCTCCCTCCGATCCTATGAATCTGTCCATTATCTCATCTTCATCTATATCAAGGTTATAGTTTTTAAAGTATTTTATGATATTTTTTAGATCTCTTCTTAGGAACTCCAACGCTTTAGGGTGAGATATGGGCACACCTTGTGAAATATCGATAAAGTATGGGTAACCTTCTGAGATCAGTATGTTGTACTCGCTCAAGTCACCGTGAACTAGTTTGACTTCAGATACCATCTTCTTGTACATGTCGATGATCGTATCGAACAGTATCTCCGCATCTTCATTATCCAGCTCGACATTCTTTAGCATGGGTGCGGGCTCGTCATCATAATTCAAAAATTCCATCACCAATACGTTCTTAGAGAATGTGATGGGTTTAGGAACGTTGATACCGCCTTCGTAAGATTTCTTGAGATTGGAGAATTCTTTTTTTGTCCAGGTGAAAACGAGTTTTCTCCCTTTCCCATAATTTTTGAATCTATAATCGCCCTCTATATATTTCCGATATTCTTTAAAGGTGGCCGTATTGATCCTCATGATCTTCAAAACAACTCGTTCACCATCGGAGGTATATGCTTTGAAGACCTTCGATTCCTTACCTGTAGATATTGGATGATCCACGTAATCGATAACACCGTCGGTCATCAGACCATACAGGACTTTAAGAGTGCTCTTATCGAATACCTCGTCGTAAGTCTTTCTACCAGGTATCTTGATCCGCTCTTTGAGCAGTTGGTCTTCTTTTTCTGATGTCATCTGTTCAAACCAATTCAGAGTGTGAAGTCATAAAAAATTTTCGTTATTTTTTGAACTCGCCACTCACAGGATATTTCTCTTTGTTCTTTTCGACCTTTTCTTTAACGGCTTCAAAAAGGTCGATATCAGTTACTTCTGAAAGCGACAAAAGGTAGATCAAAATATCAGCCATCTCTTCTTTCAGTCTATCTTTGTCCACCGCTTCATCTTCCTCTTTCCACTGGAACAACTCTAGTAACTCAGATGATTCTATCGAGATGGATAAACTGAGGTCTTTAGGATTGTGATATTTTTTCCAATCTCTTTTATCTCTGAATTCCTTAACGATCTCTGATAATTCTTCTAGATCTGATTTTTCATCCATCGATGATCATCTGGTCTAATGACTACATCTTATTAAACATTGATACTGTGATACTGTGAAAAAATTATGAAAAATGAAGGGGGTTAAATAAGAAAGAAGTTTTTACCAACTAAGTTTCTACTCTTCGGTTAACTTCATCGTGATTTCCATCGAGGAAACGTTAGCAGTACCGTCACCATCATCTCTCTCTAGTTGTTCCGTTTCAGTTTTGATGTCTGCTATCTCCGAGTTCGGGATGAACTTGTTCTTTGTAATCTCTGCTACATCCACAGCTTTACTGATCGCTCTACCTCTCGCTTTGATCACTACTTCATCCGACCCACTGTTGAATTGAGTAACAACAGCCATCACGTAGTTCATTGTTTCTTTTTTTCCGATATACACTGTGTTTTCATCATTCATATGTTATTCCTCCTGTTCTGCTTTAACGAGTGGTGGAAAGAATTTAATTGGTATTTATAACTTTGGATTTCGGGTCATTTGGCACGAGACGATGGACTCGTCAGAAGCTTATCGGCTTCTAACACGCAGTTAATCATAGATTAAAAGACTCGCCGGGATCCGCAGGAAATTATTTCCTTCGAGTCGTGGAATAGAATATTCCTCTATTTTTGGAATCTAAGATTCCGAAACTATCAGGAATTTCATTCCTGAAATATCCGCAGGAAATCTATGATTTCTGAGGATAGAGGCGAGGAAGCGAACAACGTGAGCGGACAAGTCAGAAATCAAAGATTTCCAACCGCCCGTTTTTCCGTGAAAAACGGACTCGCCGGGATTTTCGATCAGATTGAATTATCAAACTGTTTTTCGAACCCGGGATCGGGGCTCCGGAAGCCCCAGTGATATCCATTGTAGCCCATCTACAACTGTAAACAGGTAGCTACACTACGAGCCCGTGCTGAACCTAAAAGATCAATCCTTGTTCTTGAATTCGGTATAGCCACATTTTCCGCAGGAAACTCGGTTTTTATGGACAGCTAAGAACACACCTTCGCCGCATTTCGGGCAGTTCCTTCTTTTTCTTTTGAGTTTTCCGTCTTCAACTTCATAGAGATCTGATTTTGACATGTATGATCACCCCTATTTGTTCCTCTCTAATATGTGCTTCCTCTCGTATCTGTTAGCATCATCGGTATTGTCATATACCTTCGCTAAAACCGTGCTCTCATCTCTACCGAATTCGGATTTTACCTTTTCAACTATTATCTTTTCATTATCGAATCCAGTAAGTTCTGATATCTTTTTCCTGACCGCACTCCTGTCGGGTGTAGCCTCTCTATTATGATATACCCTGAGAGTTAGTTCTCTACGATTGAGTAACTTGTTTTCTTTTTCGTTTTCTATTTCTATCTCCATATCTGGCATAGTATCAACCATCATCTAACTTTTTCATCTTTTTTAGCGCTTCTAAAGTCCTTTCCTTCTTGGAATCATCGACTTCATTTATTACCATTCCCTTGGAAGGGTAACCGTAAATCACAAGCCCGCCTTCTGGGCACAGTGATATAGCGACCAGAGAGAGCATATCTTCCTCACCTGCCACTTCGATAAGAACAGGTTTATCACTTTCTAATGCTTTCTCTACTGCTTTCCAGGACTCTACTGTAATCATCCCAGCAGGATTTTTAATATTTATTCTTTTCTCTATATCGGGTGTTCCCGGATCGTAAGGCCCTCTCCTTGTTTTACCGTCCACTAAAGAAACATCTGGTGTTATCCCCTGTTCTAATAATCGATGGGTAACAACATCACCAACAGCTATGATAGGTCTCTTATCAGTATATTTCGAAGGAAGGTCACCTTCTACTACATCTCCTAGTGTCTCCTTCAAAACACCTCTCTGCTCATCGGGCAGAACGAGATCAAATTTGGAAAGTTCTCTTATATCACTAGCTGTCATCTGTTTTACTCTCGGACCTTCAAAGCGAACTTACCATTTGCGTGGATATCCATCTTTCTAGCGATCTCAGAATGGTCGTGATCTACGATTATCAGGTATCCCTGCCATTCTCGAGCAACTTCGCCGCCACAGATCGGACATTCCTTATCTTCCGTTAGATAGTTACATTTTTTACAAGCTTTTAATTTCGCCATCTAAGACGCCTCCTCATTGTCTTCTTCGATCCACTCTAATTTACCCAGTCCGTTCTGTCTCATGGTCAAACCTATCTTGCTCTCTCTTGGACTTCTCTTGTTAACTGATATCGTAACGATTCTAGCTCTTATCTCGCTGTCTATACCGAGTTCTCTTTTGCTCTCCTTACCATGTAGTCTCTGGTTACCCTGGTCCACTTCGACTTTATCGTTCATTATTTGGCTGATATGTAGTAAACCATCCAAAGGCCCGAATCTAACGAAAGCTCCGAATTTCAATACTTCGCAGATATAACCCAATATCAGTTCCTGTTCTTGAAGTTCGAAAAGCAAAGCGTCGTAAGAAACATTTTGGAATATTCCTCCGTCTCCATGAACGATCTTTCCACTACCTACTCTTTCGATGTTGGTCGCCAGGATGATCAGTTTATTTTCGTCCTCTATCGTTCCTTCTAAAGTTTCTTTAGCGATATCTTTCGCTACTTCGTTCAGTTCTTCGTCTAATCTATCTGGAGGTATCCTGATCGTGTCCGATTTTCGTTCCATTTTGTACATTTTGTTTCACCTTATTATCTTGATTAAGGGAGTAAGTTGAGAGCATTTGTTGCGATAGCGCTGGCAAATACTAGGGAAACTATCGACATCAACTTGATCAATATATTCAGAGATGGGCCAGAGGTATCCTTGAAAGGATCGCCGACGGTGTCACCTACAACACCTGCTTTATGTGCGTCTGACCCTTTTCCACCGTAATGACCTTTCTCGATATATTTCTTTGCATTGTCCCATGCTCCACCGGCGTTCGCCATCATGATAGCTAGGACAAAACCCGTGGCTACTGCAGCGATCAAGAAACCAGCTAATGATTCTGGGCCAAGGACGAAGCCTATACCTAGCGGAACAGCTATCGCCATGACACCAGGAATGACCATCTCTTTTAAAGCTGCCTGAGTACTGAGATTGATGGGTCTCTGGTAATCTGGGTCTACCTCGCCTTTGAGCAATCCATCTACATCTTTGAATTGTCTTCTTACTTCTTTTACTATCTCGAATGCGGATTTTCCGACCGCCTTCATAGTGATGGCGCAGAATATGAATGGTACCATTGCTCCCAAGAATATGCCTACTAAAACGTTCGGCTGTATGATACTGAATTCACCAACATCTATACCTACCCTTGTAGTATAAGCTGCGGTCAAGGTCAAAGCGGTCAGAGCAGCTGATCCTATCGCAAATCCCTTTCCAGTCGCGGCGGTAGTATTTCCTAGAGAATCCAAAGCATCTGTTCTTTCTCTGACCTTCGGCTCTAAACCGCTCATCTCTGCTAGACCGCCTGCGTTGTCTGCTACTGGTCCGTATGCATCGGTGGATAATGTTATACCAAGAGTAGATAGCATACCTATGGCAGAAATAGCTATCCCGTAAAGTCCTGAGATTGAATAAGCGACCAATATAGTGATCGAGATTATTATCACCGGGAACATCGTACTTTCCATACCTGTGGCTAAACCCTGGATGATCAAAGTAGCAGGTCCTGTTTCGCTGGATTCTGCGATATCTTTAGTTGGTTTGTACCTGTCAGATGTGTAATATTCTGTGAAATATCCTATCAAAACACCTGCGATCAATCCTATCACGATCGCTCCGAATATCCTATAAGGAAGATCACCGAAGATTGAAGGTGGTATGATAAGATATATGGCAATGAATGAAAAGATCGCAACGATAACTGATGCACCCCATGTTCCTCTTCTTAGAGCTCCTAGAAGAGCTTCCTGTGAAGCATCTTCTTTAGTCCTCACGAAGAAGATCGCGATCATAGATGAGATTATCCCGGCAGCTGCGATCATAATAGGTATGGCAAATATCTCTAAACCAAGGTTATGATCCACAACAGCATCATAAAGAGGGCTGTGAGAGAGTAAAGGAGATCCTTCATATGCCATCCATCCGAGTGTAAGCGCTGCGATAATTGAGTTAGTATAAGATTCGTAAAGATCAGCACCCATACCTGCTACGTCGCCTACGTTATCTCCTACGTTATCAGCGATAACAGCAGGATTCCTCGGGTCATCTTCGGGTATCTCGGCTTCGACTTTGCCGGCGAGGTCCGCACCTACGTCGGCTGCTTTTGTATAAATCCCGCCTCCTACACGTGCGAACAGAGCTATAGAACTTGCTCCGAAACCGAATCCTGCTATGTAACTGAGGGAATCACCTAAACTGCCGGATATAGCTTCTATCATTAATA
>CAZFVW010000021.1:0-15643 GCA_964522285.1 uncultured Thermoplasmata archaeon
GAAGGAGTCACCATAAAAGGGAATGTAGTTATAGGAGAAGGAGCCACCATAAGAGGGGGCACTTATATCCAGGGTCCAACCGTTATCGGTGAAGGTTGCGAGATAGGACCCAACGTTTGTATTTTACCCTCCACTAGCATAGGACAAGATACGAAGATAGAACCGTTCACAGTGGTAAAAGAATCACTGGTCATGAACAGCGTTCGTATCGGACCGAACTCTACTATAGAGAAATCGGTGATAGGCGACGGTGTGAAGATAGGCGGTAATTTTTCAACCTTTGTGGGTTCGAAAAGGATACCTTTGGAAGACGAGATCCTGGAACTAGAAAGCATAGGATGTATGGTAGCAGAGGATACACGGATAGGCGGGGGAGTAACCACGGAGCCAGGCGTCATCATAGGCGCTGAATGTGAGGTACGTTCGGGTAAAACGATACGGGAGGATGTCCCTTCAGAGGGCAAGATATACTGAGGCGAAAACGATGTGCGGTATAGTAGGGTATACGGGAAATTCCGATGTCGGCGATGTGTTGATCCAGGGATTGCTCCGATTGGAATACCGGGGATACGATTCTGCGGGTGTTGCGATAAAAGGAGCCGATGGGATAGATATCCAGAAGAAGAAGGGAAGGATAAAGGAACTCGATGTATCCAAATTTGAGAAGGGCAACACTGGCATCGGACACACGAGATGGGCGACACACGGTAAACCGTCGGATGAGAACGCCCACCCTTTCGTTGATTGCAGCGGTGATATATCCATAGTTCACAACGGTATAATAGATAACTTCGTAGATATAAAGAACAGATTGGAAGAGAACGGCCACGAGTTCACTTCCGAGACCGACAGCGAGATCATCGTTCACCTTTTGGAAGAGAACTACGATGGCGACATGCTCGAAGCACTGAAGAAAACGACGGATGAATTGAGAGGTAGCTACGCCATAGTCGCTCTGCATAAAGATCATGATGAACTGGTCGTCGCCCGTAACCAGAGTCCGCTGGTGATAGGTGTAGGAGCCAACGAGAACCTGGTGGCATCGGATGTGCCCGCTATTCTTGGATACACGAACGAGATAAAATACCTCCTAGACGGAGATATGGCGAAGATGACCGATGATTCGGTCGAGATATGGGACGGGAACGGGAACGCCGTGGAAAGAGAGACCAAGGAGATCTCTTGGGACCTGGAAGATGCTGAGAAGGGTGGTTATGAACACTACATGTTGAAAGAGATATACGAACAGCCCAAGGCTATCCACGATTCATTATTGGGTCGGTTATCGGAGTTCGACGATGTGGATTTCTCCAAATACGATATAGATTCTGTTCAGCTGATCGCCTGCGGTACTTCTTACCATGCGGCTCTTGTTGGTAAATACATCCTCGAGAACATAGTCAAGATACCGTGCATGGTCGACATGGCCTCCGAGTACAGGTATTCATCTTCTCCAGATACATATCCATTCACCATATTGATAAGCCAGAGTGGTGAGACCGCAGATACGTTAGCAGCAGCTAAGGAGGCTAAACAGCGTGGTTGTAAGACACTCGGCATAACCAACGTTCTGGACAGCAGTCTGACTAGAGAAGTGGACGAAGTCATCTACACTCAGGCGGGTCCAGAGATAGGTGTAGCAGCCACGAAGACGTTCACGACACAATTGATAGTGCTCTACCTTATAGCGATCCAGATGGGATTAGTCAGGAAGGTTTTATCACCTGCAAACGCCGAAGAACACAGAAGCGAATTGAGACGACTGCCTAGAAAGGTCGAGAAGATACTTGATCAGAGTCAGCGTATCAAAGAGATATCCCACGAGCTATCAAAAGCTGAAGACATCTTCTTCGTTGGCAGGAACATCAACTACCCCGTAGCACTGGAGGGTGCCCTCAAACTCAAAGAGATCGCGTATATACACGCGGCGGGATATCCTGCGGGTGAACTGAAACACGGTCCCTTCGCCCTTTTAACGGAAAAAACACCAGTTATAGCGATATCCGTGAAAGACCACACCTTCGAAAAGATGCTGGGTAATATAGGTGAGATAGCCGCTAGAGGTAGTCCGATAATAGCCGTCGGAGAGGAAGACCGTGAACTGACAAAATTATCTGATGAGGTTGTTTTCATACCTAAGATATCACCCACATTCACACCTATACTGGTCAACGTAGTTCTTCAGCTTTTCGCGTATTACACCGCTTACGATCTGGACCGGGAGATAGATAAACCCCGGAACCTGGCAAAGAGCGTGACCGTGGAATGAAGATAGACTTTTTAAAGATATACAAAGAAAATAAAGCGGCGGTATGGATATCTTCGATATTGGCAGCGATCTTCATCCTTGCCGCCGGGAGCGTCTATTTTCCTGAGATCTTCTGGGACCCTTTTTTATGGAAATATTATTGGGGGCCGGTGGTTTCTGACGCCGGTGGGGATACCTATGGAGATGTATCACAGGGATACAACGTAGTTAACACGTTGACTTATGGGATAGTTCTAGTTATAGCTATGAAAGGTATCCACGAGATAATAAATTACTACGAAGTGGAGGTCGATAAGGGTTTTGTTCTATCTTTGGTACCTTGGATAATCCTGGGTGGGTCTTTCAGAACTCTAGAAGACATCGGTCTATTCCCGGAGCATCTGAGGCCTTTCTTCATCTCGCCGGTTATATATTTCGTGTTGGGTATCTCTGCCATATCGACGCTTATCCTAGGGCGGCATCTACTCCTTAGAGAGAGAGAAGATATCCTACTCCGTGGAGCGGTCATGTCACCTCCTCTGATCGCGTTCCTGATATTACAATTAAAGTTCTTCACGATCATGTTTTTTGTCCTTTTTGCGATAGTCGCCTGTTTCTTCGTAGCGGGTATCATCAAGGAGAGGATGGATGAAAAGTACCTGTTCGTTACCTACGGAGGTAGTCTGGCCATCATCTCTCTGATATACAATGTTTATTTCATGCTCACCGAAAGCGGCGCTCACCCGTGGGAATCTCAGATAATACTTCTTACTGCTGCTGGTCTAGTGGTAGCGTTTTTATTCATAACCAAGGTCTTTGATAATCTCGTCGATAAAGAGATATCTTATTTTTTCATATTCACGCAGCCGCTCAATTTTCTCATATTGTTCTCACACGTATTCGATGCTTCAGCAACGTTCAGGGGTATGGAATACTACGGTTATGTGGAGAAGCATGTACTCCCCACGGCCATGATCGAGTTGACCGGGACGCCTGCGGTTATGTTCGTCCTCAAATTCTTATTGGTCGTACTTATCGTATACACGCTGGACGTACTCTACAAGGAAGAATTGGACGAGATACCCCAGATGAAGAACCTGGTAAAGTTCGTGGTTATCGTTCTAGGTATGGCACCGGCGGTGAGGAACACTTTACGGTTGGCCATGGGAACTTAAAAAGAAAAAAAAGAAGGGGGGAGATATATTATCGTTAGGTGCCCGGGGGCCCCGGGCTAGTAGTAAGAGTGCATCCCTTTTGATAGTCTTACATTCTACTGATGGAGGTATTCTTCCCTTATCGCTTCCGCTTTAGCCATCTTCTGCTCTTGTTCGGCCATCTTCTCGACCTTCTCTGCAACAAGATCTACACGATGGTAGAGCATATCTCTAACACCTGAGCGGATGGCTTCAGATCGTGACGGGAAGTCGTCCATGTCGACCAAAAAATCGATCCTTCTCACGAAGCTCTTTGGGAGCCGTATCGTTATTTTTTCGGTCTCGGACATTCTTCTTCCTCCGTTGTACGTACAATAGATGCCGGTCCGACATCTTTTGTCGGACAAGAATAGGATTATCGGTATTTAATACTTTCGCAATGCCTTACTAAAGCTCATAAAATATACTATATTGAACGCAAAATATATATCTGAAAATAATCATCGTATTCACGTGAAGAAGATATATACGATAGGCTACGAAGGTAGGTCATTGGAAGAGTTCTTGAAGCTATTATCTGAAAAGAGTATCAATCACCTAGTGGACGTACGCACTTCTCCCTATTCTAGGAGGAGCGAGTTCAATAAAGAGAACTTAAAAAAGACACTTTTTAACAAGAGCATCCTGTATAAGCATATGGAAGTCATGGGTGGTCTTGGAGAGGAAGATTATCATGAAGTTATGGATAAAGAGGAGTGGGAAGAAAGATACGGAGAGCTCAAGGATCTGGCGAGTACAGGTCCTACGGTCATCATGTGCCTGGAAAAAGACCCTATGAGGTGCCACAGAAGACATATCGCAGAGAAAATGAAGCAGGAAGGTTGGGAAGTTATTCATCTAGGGAGAGGGGGAAGCTGGAAAGAGAGGAGTCTGGACGATTTCGCAGAAGGTCAGTAAAGATCATTCAGGTCGATATCCCTTTTATTTTTAGAGATCAAGATGAACGAATCGTCGTTCACGATCAGATGGGTCATGTACAGAACTTGAGTTCTTCCAGATAATCTAAGGGTGGAATTGTTGGGTGAAGTGAGTTTCAACCCCTGGTCATCCACGATCAGCGAGCTGCTGCTTCTCTTCCAGCTGAATTTATATCTGATCATCCTGCCAAATCCATCGATGCTGCTGCCGATCTCTACATGATCTACACTGGCGAAAACATTCCCATCAAGGTCTAGTTCTATCTTATAGGAAGATGAATTCCCCTCTCTACTCAAGCATCGGGCCATGAAAGCTAGCTCCATGAGTTCACCCTCGATATCTTTTTCGAACCTGACCCTGCTGATGTTCCTGAATCCGACAACGCTCGTAGGTATCACGGACCCTATTAGGATCATCATGACGATAAGCTTCAGAGGAAGGTCGATGACCGCCTTTTCATCGCTGGACAGATCTACTCTTCTCCGTTTAATCTTCAACGAACCTCACCTCGAAGATCGGTTTCCCCATGATCTTTTCGCCGGTATTTCTGATCATGAAAGTTTCTCCGTCTGATGGGAGAGAGAATATCCTGCTCCTGCTTCCCGTGTGATTGGTTAGTGCACCTTCGTCGAAGACATATCTCCTTTCCCTTCCCCCGTCGATAGAATATTTAACAGCCATCATATCTGAGATACGGATCCCCCCGGCTTCGATATATTCTACACCCCTGAAAAGGTGGTCACCTAGAGTGATGGTCACTTTCCTCTGTTCACCTATCCCACCGTCCGCCATATCCCCCATCAGCCCGTCTATCTGTTCTAATTCGTTCTTCAGGTCGTTTTCAACTTGGGAACGAACATACATATCGCTTAGGAACCATACCGATGGGACGGCCACAACCATCACCATAGCTATCACTAACAGATCGAGTGGTAACCCGATAACCGACGCATTCTCGTCGTTCCTCATCCGGTTCATCGATGGCTGATAGTAAGTCCTTTGAAAAATCTTTTCCTTAGATCGCCGTTGTGAACAATTTACACAACACTTATAAGATACCTTCTCTCTGAAAAAATAATATGGTTGATCGACCAGAGGACTACGAAAACGAGATCGAATTCATGCAGGGTGTGGTGGGTAAAAAATTCCCTATCTATAGAACAGAAGTAGAATTGGATATCGTTAAACTCTATGTGCGTATACTACAAGGAGAGGATTTCGACGACCGGTTCGACGACCTTAGAAGAGAGTTAGTACCTCAGAATTACGTTCCCTTCCTGACAGAAGACGGCGGGGAATATATCATCAGTATCAAGAAACAGCCAGAACAGAAGTATCGTACGGTTAAAACCAACGTTGTTATGCTGTTGATCACCATATCGACCGCTTTGGTCGCAGGGACTTGGCAGTGGAGTGGTTACGATCCAGGCGGAGGCGGTTTCTTTTCGATGCACAATGTTCTCAACGGTGCACTGTATTTCACTTTTCCACTTTTAACGATCCTGGGTATCCACGAGATGGGTCATTATCTTACGGCTAGATATCACAACATAAAGGCATCTCTGCCTTTCTTCCTACCTGCACCCCCTCCACTAGGAACCATAGGTGCGTTCATCAGTATCAGAGAGCCGATACCCGATAAGAATTCACTATTGGACCTGGGTGTGTCCGGGCCTATCTGTGGTTTTTTAGTGGCGATACCGGTTTCGATAATAGGACTCTGGTTAGGTGGTGTAGCCGATAAGCCAATACCTACGGGCATAGAAGGCACTTTCATGGCCATCAATTTTCCACTTATAATGATACTGATCAGCAGTCTTATGGATCTAGGTCAGGGTGCCCTTTTCCATCCGACAGCCTTCGCGGGTTGGGTCGGATTCTTGGTTACGGGATTGAATCTTCTCCCCGCAGGCCAACTGGACGGTGGACACGTCGTAAAGGCGTTGATAGGTGATAAGGCCAAGTATCCAGGATATGTCGCTGTAGCCTTCCTACTGATCGTTGGATTGTGGTGGTATCAGGGCTGGTTGATATTCGCATTCTTCATCCTTTTCTTCGTAGGGTTAAAACATCCGCCGCCGTTGAACGAACTCGGTAAGTTGGATAATAAAAGGAAGGTCATAGGCGTGTTCGCAGTTATAATGCTGTTTATATCCTTCCATCCAGTACCGATAGAGACGATGTCTTACGATTACGACATGAGTGTCGACGTAGTCGGTGATCAGCTTCAGAACGCGTCGTTGAACGAAACGTTGGAATACACCCTCATCGTGGAGAATACAGGCGATCCCAACGCGGACGATTACAACATCAGTTATTCCATCACGAACAGCAGCTGGAACGTGGAGATGAGGAAACAGATATCGAATAAGAGCGGTAACGTGACCCAGACAAGCTGGAAGTATATGGAGAACAACCGTACTTCTATCCGATTGGAGCCCGGTGAGAACATGACTTTCATCATAGGATCCACACCTGGTCCAGGATCATCTAATAGAACAGATATAGATTTCAGAGTGAAATCCAACACCACGGGTGAAAGCAAAATAATCAGGTTGACATCTTTACTCGACTATAGATCCCAGGCCGAAGTCATAGGTGATAGAGTCAAGATGACTGAGAACGGGGAGGCTGAATTCGTAGTGAACGTGACCAATCTAGGTAGGACTGATAGTTATCATGCGAAAGTTGAGCATATAACGAACCAGAGCTGGAACGCGCGGTTCCGTCATGAAGATAGCGTGAGTGATAATCTGACATTCACCCTGAAGTCGAACCATTCTACATCCTTCAGTTTGATACTGAGTACGGATGATACACTCACTAGAGGTGTAAGGTTATCTTTATTTGAACAAGATAAAGAAGGCACGGTGGGGGATACAAAGGCCGGTGTAGAGTTAGTAACTATAAACATCAGTGTCACATCTCAGGGCAGTGGTCAGAGAAAAGTTTTCGAATTGAACGGAGTGCATTCTGAAGAATGATGAACGGACGATAGGATATCATTTCTCATATACACAGAAATGCCTATTCAAAGACGAATGGACATTGGTCTCATAATGCTCTTTTAAAGAAAGAAAATCTTTACCTAGTTCACAGTATTTTCTATCGGGAAATATGACTGCTAGGTAGCCCCTATCTTTAAGATCTTTTTTTGCTGCTAAAAAAAGTCGTTCATAGAGTTCTTCGACGCTCTCTCCAGAAGTGGAGGCTGCTCTCCCATAAGGCGGATCGGTAACTATGCAGTCTATATCTGAAGGGATGGTGTCTTCTAGGTCTCCAACTTCTAGTTCTCCTTCGATGTTGAATTCATCTAGATTTATCCTACACCCTTCTATCATCTCTGGATCGATATCGCCTCCTGAAACGTTGATGCCCATCGTACCCCCCTCTATCAGGATCCCTCCTGTTCCGCAGAATGGGTCATGCAATCGGCTGTTGGGTTTAGCTCTGGCTAGGTTGATCAAGGCTCTAGCGTACTTCGGTTCGAGCGAGATCGGTGAGAAGAAGGGTCGATGCTTCACTTCCCTACTTTTCAAGGATCCTTTATCTATCTCCTCTTCTAGAAGACCTAGATAACATCTATCCGAGATAAGCACGAAAAGTCGGTTATCTGGTTCATCGAGATCGATCTCATGGTTTTCCTTGATCATATTACCTAGATTTTCTCTCAATTTTTCGGAATCAGCCTTTTTACCCAAGACCCTTCTAGTTTCAACGGCAGCGCTTCCCTCTGGAAGATCTATGGAAATATTTCCTTCTATAATATCGTCCACCGAAGAGATCGAGAGCATATTGAATATCCTGTGAGTGAGGCCCAGACGGTCACCTATCTCTGCAGATGTGCATCCAGTTTCCAGGGCTAGAACACCTTTGGAGTAGGAAACTATATCGTGACCACAACCTAATGACTCTAAAGCCCCTACGACCTCTGCTCTCGCTAAGTCGTAAAATGGACCTACGAGCTCAAAAAAGAGTCTATTCATCCAGTACTTCCTCTAATTTTCCTCTCAACTTGGCTTCAGTTAGGGTTTCAACGAACACAACTTCTCCATCTATTATGACTGTTGGAACATGAGTGATATCATATTTTGATATCTTTCCTGGGTTGTCTTTCACTAATAGGTATTCTACTTCCACTTTGTCGTAATCTGGAACTACCCGATCGACGGTCTTTTTAACAGGTGGAAAATCCGCACACGTGTCGGAAAAAACGACTTCTACCAAAATCTTTTCGTTCTCGTCTTCAGCGTTTTCCTCAGAATCTTTCATCATAATCAGGTATAGATTTAACTCCCTCTTTTTAATCTTTTCCTAATAAATCTGAAAAAAATTAAATACCATTCGAACTATACCTTAGAAAATCAAAAAGGAGGTCTGAGATGGGAAATAATAACTCGATAATGACTGTAACCGACGAAGAATTCGATGAATTGATATCAAATAATGAAAAAGTGATCGTAGATTTTTGGGCCACTTGGTGCGGCCCCTGTAAAGCCATGGAGCCGGTGATAGAAGATCTTGCAGATAAGTACGAAGGAAAGATCGTTTTCGCCAAGATGAACATAGAAGAAAACAGCAAAACGCCGTCAAATTACGGTATCCAAGCCATACCCGCATTTCTGTTCTTCAGGGACGGAGAAGTGGTAGATCAGGTCAAAGGCGCGGTTCCAGCTTCTGATTTCGAAGAAAAGATATACTCGAACTATAACGTTTGATGCGGTATAAGATACGGATTCAGTCTATATCGTCTATAGCGTTCTTCATCTTTTCGTACCATTCGTCTAAACACTTCTTCGCTTCTTCTTTTACCAGCTTTTGAGGTCTTGCAGAGTAAAGGTAATAGTAACCACCCTTCCTGATAGTTTTCTTTTCTTTGTATACCATACTGCAGGAGACCAACCGTTCGAGGGACCTGTAAACGGTGCTCTGATCTTTATCCAGTTTTTCTGCGAGTTCCGACGAACGGTATTCCTCTTCCTCGGAGAGGGTATCTAGTATCTTTTTATCGAGTTTTGAAAGTGAATATAAACAGACTAGAACATTGTCACACTCTATGCCTTCGAAATCAAATTCAGGTTTCATCGAATATGGTTATGTGCCCCTAATACTTAACCGTTATTGATTGTTTTTTGGTTTGGGAAGATTTATTACTTTAACATCTTTTTTTATTATAGATGCCGAGTGAAGAAGAGAAAAAAGAAGAAGAACTGCGGGAAGAGATCGATTCGCTGAAGAGTAAACTCGACACCATGGAAGGCATGCTCGAGAACATAATGAACATGCACAAGAATCTTCTGAACAATCTGTCCGTCCAGTCCGATGTCGAGAAGAGGTATATCCGGATGCTCTCGCTCTTCGAGAGGTACGGGAAGATATCTCCCTCAGCTATCAAAGGTGTGGACGATGAGATATCAGAGTGTATCGTAGAAATTTTGTTGGATTCTAAGGGATGCAACATCACGCAGATATCTGAAAGGATGCGCGAGAAGAGGGGTTCCGCCTCCAGGCATACCGTCAGGGAGAGGTTGAAGAGGTTGGAAAAGGCGGGTGTGGTAACGAAAACAGAGGGGAAGAACGGTAAGAATTATTCATTGACAAATAAAGCACTAGACGAGTGGGCAGAACTGCTCGGCATCAAGATATAGATTGTCCACCCTATGTATATTGAAAAATGAAAAACGAGGTGTAAAAGATGGATATGGAAGATATGGATGACATAAAGGAACTGAAAGGAGTTATGGAAACACTGAACGAGACCGTACCGTCCCTGATATCAGGGATAGTTGAAGCCGTGTACAGCGCAGAGGACAGCGAACAGCTGGCGAAGAACACGGCCAAGTTCTACAAAGAACTGGTAGATGCAGGGATGGACGAAGATAAAGCTTACCAGCTGACGAGAGATTTCATGAAAGGAAGAGATGTGACCAATCTGGTAAAAGATGTGATCGGTAATACGGGTGCTTTCAGCGGACACGGTGACTTCGACGAGGACATGGGCGAAGAGATCAAGAAGAAGATCAAGAAAAAGATGAAGGAACACCAAGAAGAAGAGGACTAGGATCAGATGTCTAAGAAGGAGGACAAGGGAGCGTTAAAAATCGTAAAGGTGGCCGCTTCAGTCCTCCCCCTCATGTTCCGTCTCGGATGGGTGTACTTGAAGTTGAAGAGAAAACAGAAAAAAAGGATCAAAATCTTCATGAAGACGTTCCAAAAAGAGGGGATGGACAGAGAGACGGCGGAACGTTTATGCGCCGAGATCCCTGAATTATCCTTGAGAGATATGATGGATGATTTCGGCGGCGGAGATATGGGGATACCTAAAGTCTCTGACTTTATCGGGGACTAAACCTTTTTTTACATTTTTGTGTTTATCATTTCGTCATAAATTCTCTTTTCCAATCTTCAACGGGTAATATGGTCTCTTTTATAGCTCTGGGATTCAACCATCTTAAAAGATTGATCCAGTGACCCGCTTTATCATTGGTTCCAGAACTCCTACCCCCTCCGAAAGGCTGTCTGTTGACTATAGCTCCGGTGGGTTTGTCGTTTATGTAGAAGTTGCCTGCAGCATATCTCAGCTTTTTTTCAGCGGTATGTATCGCTCCGCTGTCTTTCGAAAATATAGAGCCAGTTAAACCGTACGGCGAGGTCGAATCGCACAGTTCTAAAGTCTCTTCGTACTCTTTGTCAGGATAAACGTAGATCGTTACCACAGGGCCGAATATCTCTTCTTTCATCAGCTTACTTTTCGGATCTTTAGATCTGATAACCGTGGGCTCTACGAACCATCCCTCTGAGGCGTCCGAGTCACCGCCATAGATGAATTCATATTCTTCGGGGTGCTCTTCAGCGTGTTTTATGTAGCTAGTGACCTTCTCGAAAGCGCTCTCGTCTATCAAAGCCCCCATAAAGTTATCCATATTGTCGGTTGGACCATAAGTTATCGAGGGCAGTTCGTCTTTCAATTCATCCTCAAGATCATCCCACATGCTCTCAGCGACGTAAACTCTAGCGGCGGCTGAACATTTCTGGCCCTGATAGCCGAAACCACCTCTGATAATGTTGTAGAGCGTATCTTGCATCTCGGCCGAGGGGTGCACGAAGATGAAGTCCTTCCCTCCAGCTTCACCGACTATTCTCGGAAAATTTTTGTAATTTTCGATGTTCTCCGAGATAATATCCCAGAGCTTAGTTAGCGTGGTGTAGCTACCAGTGAAATGCAGACCTGCGAAGTTATGGTCTTCGAAGATGATATCTGAAAGTTTGGTCGGGAACTGTAAGAAGTTGATCACGCCGTCGTCGAGACCCGCTTCCATGAGTATCTTCATTATCTCGAAATTCGAGAAAGCAACTTCTTTGGAAGGTTTCCATAGAACGGTATTACCTACGATAGCTGGAGCGGAAGGCAGGTTACCTGCTATGGAATAGAAATTGAACGGTGGTACTGCGAAGACGAAACCCTCTAGAGGTCGCCAATCCAGCCTGTTCAACTCTCCATCTGACTGCTCCGGCTGCTGTTCGTATATGAATTTCATGAAATACGTGTTGATCCTCCAGAAGTCCACGAGCTCAGCTAGATCGATCTCGGATTCGTAGGGGTTCTTCGACTGGTTC
This sequence comes from uncultured Thermoplasmata archaeon, assembly GCA_964522285.1. GTDB lineage: Archaea > Thermoplasmatota > Thermoplasmata > Halarchaeoplasmatales > Halarchaeoplasmataceae > CAZFVW01. The sequence goes on from CAZFVW010000021.1 coordinate 11,998, forward strand.
ATCATTATAGTTGCGATGTTACGTATGCGTCTCGGTCCGGCCATCAGGTCTGCGGCCTTCCGGAATGTAGCTGCTCGATGATACCAGTTCTTTTCCGCCCAACCATCGTGCGCATCAAGGGCCGCTTCTTTAGCGGATACGATCTCGTCCTCTCTTGCTAGATGCACCTCGGCTAGAACATTATCGTGATCGTGTGGACTCTTGACTTTCGTAGTTTTATCTGTATAGACCTCTTTTCCACCTATTATCAAAGGTATCTCAAAGGTCTCGCTTTTTATTCTCTTGAGTTCTTCCTGAAGTTTTTCCCTTTCTTTACTACCAGGAGAATAATCATAGATATCATCCATCTCGTTATCCGGTTTACTCAGATCCCATACCATCATATCACACCCCTTTAGCGACAGCTTCAGCATCTTCATGGTCTTCTAAGATGAAGACGATCTTATCATCGACTTCTTCGTATCCCTTTTTACTCACGATTCAATCCTCCTCGTATTTGCTTATAGCCGCGTTCTCTACGGAGAAGAGTTCTTTTGCCTCATCCTCTGTCACTATACCTTTTTCTACGGCTAGTTTTGAAACGTAGATCTCCCTCTCGTTAGCCTCTTTTGCAAGTTCAGCCGCTTTCATATATCCTATCTTCGGGCTGAGCAGCGTAGCCAAGCTAGCACTAGACTCCATGTTTCTCCTGCACGTCTCTTCATTAGCTTCGATATCTTGGATGCATTTTTTTCGGAAAACTGGTAGGTAATTGTACAACATAGATATCGACTCCAAGATATTATGAGTTATAACTGGGGCCATAACGTTCAATTCCATCTGGCCCGCTTGTACCGCCATGTCAACTGCCGAACAGTTACCGACTATCTGGAAGCATATCATATCCATGCACTCCGCCATCACGGGATTTATCTTACCGGGCATAATCGAAGAACCAGGCTGGACCGCTGGCAGTTTAATCTCAGCCAATCCTGTTTTCGGGCCGCTGGCTATCAGACGTAGGTCGTTGGATACCCGTATCAATTCCAGGGCGAGTTGTTTGAGTACGCTCATAAATTCACCCATCGGCATCCGGCTCTGGAGCACTTCGAAGCTGTTCTCGGCGGTCCTAAAGTCTATATCGAATTCCAAAGACAAAGCTTCAACCACCTTTTTCCTGAATTCCTCCGGTGTGTTGATTCCGGTTCCGGTGGCCGTACTCCCTATCGGCAGTTCACGCAGTCGAAGCCTGGTCTGTTCTAGTGATTCTAAAGATCTTTCAACCGTTCTAGCGTATCCGGAGAATTCGGCCCCTAGGGTTACGGGTGTTGCGTCCATCAGATGCGTCCTACCGGATTTTCCGATATCTATAAATTCCACCGCTTTCTTTTTCAGGTCTCCCTCTAAGGAACTAAGTTCACTGATGAGGATTTCAGACATATTGATGATTGCGATATGTGAAGCCGTTGGGAAAGTATCATTGCTGGACTGCGACATATTTACATGATCGTTGGGATGGATAAAATCATAATCCCCCTTCTCCCTGCCAGCCAGTACCAAGGCTTTGTTGGCCACAACTTCGTTGACGTTCATGTTGAACGATGTCCCCGCACCGGCCTGGAATACATCTACCTTGAATTCGTCATAGTGGTCACCCTTCAGCAGTTCTTCACATGCATTTTTTATATGTCCACCTTTTTCCGAGTCGAGATTCCCGGTTTCTATATTGACCTCCGCGCAGACCTTTTTCAGTATCAAATATGAATCTACCAACTCTCTCTTCATCGTTCTACCAGTAACCGGAAAATTCTCCATCGCTCTCTTTGTCTGGACTCCGTATAGGGCATCATCTGGTAACTCTTTCTCTCCTAGAGAATCTTTTTCTTTCCTCATCTCAATCATCCTCCTTACCTTTTTGAAGCTCAGCTCTTGCTTTCCCTATGGCGATGTTCGGTGGCACGTTTTTCGGGCATACTATATTGCAGTTTTTATGGAACTCGCAAGCCCACCATCCGTCGGGATGATCCGCTATATCCAGCCGTTCTTCGTTTATGTCTTCTCGTGGATCAATATAGAATCGGTAAAGCTTAGCTAGTGCTGCTGGACCTCTGTAATCTTTGTTCTCCCCGTTCACTGGACAACCACCGAAGCATGCAGCGCACAAGATACAGTTGGTATAATCTTCCAGTTCTCTAACATCATCGGGATCCATTCCGCGTTCCTTTTCCAGTTTCTCTTTTTTTGCTTTCAGAACAGGCTGCATCTCTCTGTAGAATTCGAAGAATTTCTCCTGGTCTACTATCAGGTCTTTTTCCACCTTCATGTGCGGAAGTGGTTCTACCAGTATCATCTCGTCTTCTTTCTCTGGACCTTCATCCAGAGCTTCGTAATGATCGATATCTATTTGGTCCTTTCCTTCAACTAAGGGTTTCACCTGTGTCCTGCAGGCGAGTCTAGGAACCTTATCTATCAGCATAGCACAAGACCCGCAAACAGCGCCTCTACAGGAGTATCGGAAGGATAGAGAATCGTCTATGTTCTCCTGAATGTGGAATAGAGCGTCCAATACAGTCTGACCGGGTTCGTGCGGTACATCAAAATCATCGTAATATGGTTCTCCGCTTCCATCGTATCGGAATATCTTGAATTTCATCAGTACTCACGCTCCTTGACCTCGAATCTTCCTATGGTTACCTCCGAGAATTCCAATACCGGCCCTTCTTTTCCCTTCTTCACTACAGTATGTTTAAGATATTCATCATCTCTCCGGTCTTCGTAATCCGTTCTGTAATGTGATCCCCTACTCTCCTTTCTTTCTATAGAACTCATGGCCACTACTTCAGCTATGAGCAGCATGTTCCTCAATTCCATCGTTCTTATCAACGCCTGGTTGAATCTCTTATTATCTGAATTGACGTAAACGTCTTCGAATTTATCCTTCAGCTCCTTGATCTTATCTAGCCCTTTTTCCATGGCTTCCTCGTGCCGGAATACACCGAAGTGTTGGAACATTGTCTCCCTGAGTTCTTCCATGACATCGCGGTAAAGTACACCGCTGTCTTCATCGAGTATAGAATCTATCATGGCTTCATCCTTTTCAGCGGCGTTTTCGAATACTGATATATCGATATTTTCATTCGATAATGCAGCCTTATCACCGGCTATCTTACCGAAAACCACCGTTTCCAGAAGTGAATTTCCTCCCAACCTGTTGGCACCGTGAACACTGACACAGGAACACTCGCCGGCGGCGTACAACCCTAGGACATCGGTTTTACAGTCGTTATCTATGGATATCCCACCCATAGAATAATGCTGCCCCGGCTGTACGGGAATCGGTTCTTCGATGGGATCCACACCGGCGAAGTCCATGGCGATCTGTCTGATCCCCGGTAATCTTTCTCTTATCTTCTCCTCTCCGAGATGGGTGAGATCCAGATGGACGTATTCTCCCTCGATACCCCTACCTTCGTTCACCTCTGTTATGATCGCTCTTGCTACTATATCTCTGGGAGCCAGCTCCATAGCCTCAGGGGCATAATCTTTCATGAAACGCTCACCACCACTGTTCTTAAGATAACCACCTTCTCCCCTTGCACCTTCGGTCATGAGTATGTTCGAACCGTAAAGAGTGGTTGGGTGGAATTGTATGAATTCCATGTCTTCT
>CAZFVW010000022.1:0-5323 GCA_964522285.1 uncultured Thermoplasmata archaeon
TTAATAAAATTTTTAGAAAATATGAAATTTCACCAACGAATTAAAAAAATTAAAAATAAACGATTATATCAGATTGTAAATTCAAATCATCTTAAATTTATTTTTTGGATAGGATCAATAATCGTTATAATTTCATCTTTGTTTATACTAGCAAAATTAGTACCTACAAGAAGGTTTAATATAGAAACTTTCGAGCAAGGTGGATTTATAAGTGGTTTTGGACCTTTTGGTACGATTACTAATATTGGTATTTCAATGATAGGGGGTGTTGGAATAAGTTTTATTATATTTGGTATTTTAGGATTTCTCATACTTTGTTCAAAAGAAAGAAAAAAACAAATTGATTCATTATTTATATTATCTTTTACATTCAGTATACCATTAGTACTAACTTCAGTTTACTTTAGACCTTTTTTCGTTATCTATGCTTCAATTTTTTCAGCATACGGTTTCTCATGGATCATAGAACATAAAAAATATTTTAAAAAATATATTATTGTAGCCACAGTGATATTCTTGATAATAGGTTCTATATTCTTTAGCAATTTTATGGTTTCTAGGTGGTATCGAGATATACCAAAAGATATTGCAGAAGGCTCAGAAGTAAAGGCAAGTCACCACATTACATTTAAAACCTACAACGCTGGGGTATATGCAAAATACAAATTTTTTAAAGGGGAAAAATTCGTATCATATAAACAACCATTAGTAAATAGACGGATAGAACTAATCTCTAACCAGGCCCAATATGGTAGTTGGTACTCTGTAGAAGAGATAGTTGAAATTGTTGAAAGTGAAGGTGATTACTGGAAAGTAAAAACCACAGGTGATTTAGCTAACCCATATGAAAATTCCCGAGATAGAATGTATCCTAATTTCTTTAACACTAATCCTAAATTTAGAAATAAAATTGCTGTAATACATAATATAACAATAGCGCATACACATCCTGATGAAGATAATGATGGTGTTATTTTTTCATTGTATAACTCAAAATATAAGGTGTATGAGAATGATGAAAATACATTCTGGAGTTACTAAAAATATTTTTCCTTAATTTAGTGGTTTATATGTTTTTACTTTGGGGGCTTAAAACTCCTTAAAATAATCGACACTCGCAACTTCCTCCCTCGCCACCCCTGGACTAAAAACGGTTCCCGCCTGATCGTGTTGGGCGATGGAACTACTAAGTGATTTGGGTGGTTGCTCTTTCACCCCCCTCCACACCACCTCCAAATTTTCGCAAAGGACAGCAGTTACCCCCCGCCTTTCGCACGCAAAAGATGGCAGTTCACCAATCACCCAGAGAAAATATATTGCAGATCCATCACCAAAGACACCTCGCCGCACCCTCTTCCTAAAATCTTCGCAAAAGTCGGCAGTTTTCCCATGATATTTCGCAAAAGGTGGCAGGTACATTGCACGCAAAGGATGGCAGCTACCTGCCGAAGATCGCACGCAAAAGGTGGCAGTTTGCCTCCAAAAAATATTTGCAAAAATTCCTTCGAGTAGAGAAATAGGATGTTCATCTATCTTTGGAATCTAAGATTCCGAAACTATCGGGAACTTTATTTCCGAAATATCTACATCAGTTGATCTAAGAATTTTTACCCTAAAATATCCCACCTACAGATCACTACAAACCGTAGTTCGTGATCAAAACAACCGAGTATCATAACCAAAACATTCACATCCCTATACACTGCTCATAAATACAAAACGAAATAATTACAGAATAACACACAAAACGTTGAGGATGGAAAAGTATTTTACTATAGAGACAGGTATATCTGTACAGGTGGACCGAGATGAAGAACGAGACCAATTCTATCCAGGATAAGTTTGACCTCGTTACCTTGTCTAAATTTCGAGATAAAACGAAGGTAGAAGAGGCAATCAAGATCCAGGATGAACTAAGGAAGAAATCAAAAGACTGGAATGGTGTGGAAGAGATACGACGCTGGCGGGAAGCAAGATGATTGTTATCGATACTTCGATCATCGTGAAATGGTTCTCTGAAGAGAAATACACTGAAGAAGCTCTAGAAATTAGAGAAAATATAAGACATAAACATGAAGTAGGGGTCTTTCCGGACCTATTACTATACGAATTATCTAACGCTCTAAGATATAATCCTAATTTTGAAGAAGATGATGTGAAAAAAGCTATAAGATCGATTTTGGAGATGGATATGGAGATCATCAACCTTACCTCAGATATCCTAAATGATTCAGTCTCATTGGCCTTCCATAATGACATAACTATCTACGATTCATCCTATATCGCATTAGCTAGAGAACTTGATGTTGAACTCGTCACGGCGGATAAAAAACTTTACAAAAAGGTTAAAGACTTTGACCGAGTTAATTTTATTGATAAATTTAAATCGGATCGATATGGATAAAGAATACGGGGATCTTAAGAAAAGAGTCAGAGAAAGGTTTCAGAAGGAAGATCTAAGCGAAGACGAAGTAGAGAAAGCAATCGGATCGGCGAGAGAAAACTAAAAGTCGTTCTAGACACTAACGTTTTGATCTCAGCTCTTGGGACAAGCTCGTCAGTTTCACAAGATATCCTTCCTATCGATAAAGCACATAAAAAATACGGATACTGAAGCTTATCGACCGTTACTACGAAATAGATGTGTTAAAAGAAATGGTTGGATAAAATACTCTAAATTATAATAATCGTGATTACCCGTAAATAGTGTTATAGATTTTATTATAATCTTGATCACACAACGGGTCGTGGGATCTACCACAGAAAAGTGTTCTTGAATCTGGTGAATACTTGAGTTGAGAAAAACAGAAACGAACGCTACGCCATCTTCTCGAGATCCGGGTTCACCGAAGACCTGAAGGACGAATCTAACAACGACATCCAGCTGATCAATCAGGATGATATGGAAGAGGTTTTCACACGCTGATACATCCTAATAAAACAAAACCTACACAAAGATGATCTCGTTTTCTAGATCTCTAGGATCCAGTAGTTCCAAAATCCTTACAACTCTTTTGACTATCTCTTTCCGTCTGCGTCTTTTCGGTATGTATAGCATGCCAGGGTGATCTCTTCTATCACATATACTTAAAAAATCAGAATCACGTGTAAGTATCACTCTGTCGTTCTTAACAGCAAAGTCGAGTTGATCTTTATCCGACAAAACACGCATCTGCTCTCTTTTTATAGTGGAACTCGTAACTTTTTAAACCAAGTTACGAGCTCCACCGCTAGTAAAAGACATAGATGAGTACAAAATGTTATGTCTTTTACTATACACTGGTTATATCGAACCCTTTTTGCTCAAGAGAAAAGATGATGGATCTCTCTATATTCTCGTCAGCGTATATCTTGATCATATTAAATCAGATAAAGTCTTAACTTTCCCTTCTTCTTTGACCCGTTTAACGAACTCTTTATCCTTTTTTATCTGGTCTCGGATCTCTTCAGGATGTTCGTAGTAGTACTTTAGTGCCTCAAGGGTCTGGGGAACGGAGATTTCATATTCGTATGCTATCGTTTCTATTTGGTAATCTAATTGTTCATAAGACTGAACCACGTCAACTACTCGGATCCTAGTCCCTTCAATCCTTGGATAACACAGGAATCATGATTCCTGTTTTCGAGGGAATTTTATAAAATTCCCGTAGATTCCACCGACTACACCCTCTGTCTTAACGATCTTCGCTTCCTTTCCAGCGCTCACTCGACCTTTCTCTTTTTCCATCACTTCAGGGATTTAATCACCAACTATTCATATGCTCTATATCTATAATAGGATATCTAACCCTATTAAATGTTTTCACAATACACGAGCCTTTCACCACCGCAGAATCCACCGTCACCGTTATCTCTTCCTGTACTCTTTCTAAAAGATTTACGAAAAGGTTTCCATGAGCAGGGGGCAAAATATATAAATCGATGAGAGAATCGGTTAAATATATGCAAAAACTATCATCGGATCATATAATAAAAAAACTCCTAGAAGAAGATATTTACTACTTCACTCCAGAATTTCTTTCGAACTATCTAGATACAGAGAAAGATAAAGTTTACAACCTTCTGAAGACGTTACAGAGAAAAGGATTGGTAGAAAGGATAGAGAAAGGAAAGTATCTGGTCCTTGGATTCGAACCGGATAAAGTTCTTTCCAGGCCCAATTATATAGGAAATCGGATAGTTACGCCGTCCTATATTTCTTTCTGGAATGCTCTCAATTTTTATGGTTTCACTGAGCAGGTTCCCAGAAGGATAACTCTTGTCAGCACCAAGAGAAAGGACGATATGACCTTTAAAGGCTACAGATTCAAATATGTTAGGTTCAAGCCCCGAAGGTTCTTCGGATACATCAGAGATGGAGAAGAATTCAGCTTCCTTATAGCTGATGAAGAGAAAGCCATAATAGACAGCATCTTTCTTCCGGATCATGCTGGTGGGATCAAAGAGGTCTTTAAAGCGTTGAAGAGATCCATTTCGGAAATCAACGTACAAAGAATGATGGGTTATGCTGTAGAAATGGGTAATAAGAGCCTATGTGCGAGATTAGGATTCATGTTGGACTATATCGGGGAAGAGGGGGAGAAGCTGAAGAAATACCTGCCGAAAGCTCCTGTAAAACTTGCGACCTCTAAAGAGAAAGAGGGAGATATCGATAACGAATGGAAGATCTACAAGAACATCGACTTGGAGGGGTAACATGTTGACTAGACGACAGATCATGAGGCTAGCAAACAGAAACAAGATACCAGGTTACACACAGGAAAGAGACTATATCCAAACCTTATTTCTTTACTGCCTGTATCCCGAGGAGGATATCGTTTTCAAAGGCGGGACCGCGTTGAGACTCGTTCATAAAAATAACCGATACAGCGAAGACCTTGATTTTAACTCTTACACTGAGAAAACTGAAGATATAATCGAACGAACAGCTGATCGATTGAACTCTTTTGGGATAAACACACAGGTCAGGGACAAAGATATCTATGAAGACTCTTATTTTTCCCGCTTGGTTTACAAGGGTCCTCTATTTGTACACGGAGAAAAAGGTAAAGGGGGCATCGAAATAGATGTGAGCCTGAGGGAGGAATCGATAGAGAAAGAAACTAGGCTTGTTTCCTCTCAATACGCCGATGTGAATGACTTCCTTGTAACCGTTTTAACTCTCGAGCACATAACTGCTGAGAAGATAAGAGCTTTGATGGTACGAAAAAAAGCTAGGGATCTTTACGATCTTTGGGTTTTACTGGAAAAAGGTATAGATATAGAAAAAAAATTATTGGATAAGAAACTTGGATTGTATGATAGAGAATTCGAATTAGTAGAA
>CAZFVW010000022.1:5333-14750 GCA_964522285.1 uncultured Thermoplasmata archaeon
TAAAAGATGTTGAAGAGGGGTGGGAAAGAGATCTAGGAACACTACTTCCTTCGATACCAGAGTATGAAAGCATAACCTCACAGGTGATGAAAGAACTCCGATACCTCAAACTATAGTGGATATACTACAATCAAATCGCCGCTTCGATCTCCTCTTCAGTCATCGTGTTGCGGTGCTTTTGATCTCCCCAGAGTTTTCTATAGCGGTAGAAGTATTCGGACATCCCATATTTGTCCTTTGTAAATATTACCTCGTGGTTCTCGATTATATCCATCTGGATGTGCAGAGGTAACTCTTCGAATATATGAACGTCGTAATCTTTCGAAACTACGTTGACCTCTCGGAACACCTTCATCAAAACATCGGACGAATCAACGTCTTCGTCACTCACACCTTCGCAATCGTAATAAAAGTAGGAAGCACCAGGGACGACCACGGCTATATCGATATCGCTCTTCACATGATCCTCCCCCCTGAGCAACCGAGCCGAATAGAAGAACGGCTAAGATCCTATCGTCTTCTCTGGCCCATGAGAAATCTTCCTTCAGCACGTCTTTATCCATCTGTTTTTTACATCATGTTCTGCTTATTTAAAATTATAGCTTATAGGCTCAACAATAATCTAAGATGATAGGCCAAAGAAAACTTCTACATGCGTTTCATATCAACCAGAAGAACCATATCAAAGCTACCAAACTACCGAGATACGTGAGGAAAACGAACTCCTCGGTGTAATCATCCCGGGTAACGAAATAGAACTCCATAGCACCAAAGAACACCAGCGGTCCGAGAACCATCAACTCCTCGAAGATGAAGTAGGCTCCAAGATACGTCAAAAGGAAGAATACGCCTATCAGATACTTCGATCTCTTCAACCCTAAAAGAACTGGCAGTGTTTTGATCCCAACTGCTTTATCACCTTCGTAATCCTTTATATCTATAAAATTAAGAACAGCTGTAAACCCGACCATCAAGATCATAACAACCGTTGGGGGAAAAGACGTTAAATCATGGCTAATGAGCCAGTAACCAGAGATCACCAATATCAGTGAATTGAATGATATGAACCCTTTGGACAGGAACGGTATCCTCTTGAACCTGAACGGTGGGGCTGAATACAGGAAATAGCTTGATATATAGGCCAGGATCAAAAACATGAATAGCACGTCCACGGAATAAGCAAGAAGCAAAGCGGCAAATAGGATGACATATGACAGTTTCCTATATGTTCTTTCGTCGATACCTCCTTCGATCAATGGCCTATCCTCGTTGGTGATCCGGTCTATATCGATATCTTCTATGTTGTTTATGAAAACGGAGTAGAGCCAAGCTAATGATATGGCTGCGATCATCGCTATCAAGTTAGTGATGTTGAGTGAAAGACGTAATGGTTCCCCTGCCACCTCCATGGCCAACACGACCCCGAAGACGAACATCAGCTCGAAATGGACCAGCCTGAAAGGTCTTATATCTTCGATTATCATCCGGACCTGCTCTTTTTTATGGAGATAATATATCAAAACACCGAGGATCAATATCGAAATTAAGAAGATGTGAGTAAATACCGTACTAGAATGTGCCATGGTACCTAAGCCGACCAGTTCAAAAAATTTTCTTAAGATGAAGGGTATAGCCAGGCTCCAAAAGATCAATGTGTAAACCGCGAAACCGACTACGAACGGTTTTATTTTACTGGAACTAGATATGAATACATATATCATACCAAGTAAGATAATCATCAGTATCTCCACCCTCATCCCCAAGCTGATTCCGAAGGCCCCAGGTTCGAAGTCCCCAAAATAGGTGACGTATCTACCGAACACCTCGCTAAATTCGTACTTGAATATATAACCTGGGTTCATGCCCGTTTCTCCAGTCAACATCCTGTAACTGAAGTCCACTATCGGTGTCATCACCAGGAGCCCCGCAGAAGGGAGTGTGATCTTAAGGATCTTTATGACCGGTTTATCGAGTGCTAAATAAAAGATGATCGTTATCGCTAGTATGATAGTAAGGTAGTATGAGGAGAAGTGTAAGATCGTTTCGAGATCTAACATTTGACCCATCTGGTAAAAATGACCGTAAAGTACGGCTTCTAAAAAATTCCTTATAGAAACTGCGAAGAAGAAAGTGAGGAAGAAATAAACCAACGGGGCTTTAGAATTCTCTAAAGCTTTGATCTTTTCCTTCAAGATATAGCTAAAATTACCCGATACCCCACCATCTGTTTCATCATCGTTCCCTTTAGCCATCGACCCTGTTAAGAGATTGACTTTATTATTATTTTCGGTTTTTATTATCCTACTTCGGATTCTCCAGAAACGATGACGTCATCGACGGAGAATCCACCGAAAACGTGGCTGTTGTCTTCATAGTGCAGATAAGATCCAGAAGATGTCACGACTCTGAACCTTAGCAGTATAGTCTCTCCTGCAAATGCAGACAGGTCACCTTCCAAACGATACATAGTTTCTATATTAGTCCAATGGAATCCTATGTCATGACCGGTGACAGTAGTATCAGAGCTTTCGTCAGTTCCTGAGACGCCTTCCGCCGCTCTCTCGCCCAAACCTATCGACATCCAACTCTTACCACCATCGTCGGATATCTCGACTCTAAAGCCGTCGGGCGGGCTTCCTGTCGCGCTGTTGATGTTGAATCTGAACTTCGCAGATAGTGTAGCGGTCTCTGCAGTGGTGAGATCGATAGTCGTCGTTGTCAGCCTGTTGTCGATACCTCCTTTGAATTCTTCGTTTCCACTGTTATTCCATCCATTCCACCAAACGTTCGTGGTTTTACCGTCGTACCCCTGCTCTTCTCTGATCTGCCATACATCTTTCATGTTATCATCGATATATGTGTCTCTATCGCCTCTACGGGTCCCCCTGACATTCACATCGTCGATATACCAGCCACCTTCTACGGTAGCTCCACCGTACTGCTTGTAATAGAATCTCACACGGATAGTGTCAAGTTTATCGTTAGGAATGTTGTATTCGTCTTTGAGAAGGTTCACTTTCACGTAATCCCATTCTTCCGTCCCCTCGCCACTCTTACCATTCCAACACCACTTGATCTCGTTGCCGTTGTCATCGGTCGGCTCCCTTCCCTCTAGGAGATTGCCCGTGTAGGGCCCTATAGAAGGCTCGATGTAGGTCCAGTTCATTTCGTTATTTGTTTCATTGTAGTAACCCACTTCGATGTAAGCACCGTTGACGCCCTGTATCAGTCTATATCTATGCCAGAACGTCAGCCATGCAGAGGACATGTTCGTAAGATCCATCTCAGGCGTCGTGGCCTTTTTATCCGAGTTACCGAAGGCTGTGGGAGTGGGTTCGGGTTCTGAAGCCATGAGATCATCTCCTCCACCTCCCGCGCTCTTGATCGTGTTGTCACCGCCTACTGAAGAGAGATTCTGTGGTCCGACTAGTTGTGTTCCAATCTTCCCAAAAATATCTCCTAAATCACTCCCATTTTCAGAATAATAATATTCAGCATCTGAAGTATTGGCTATTCTCCAAAGATTATATTCAACAGTTCCGGATTCGATTTCTGCTGGGTCAGAAGGATTTACGTATACATGATTATCTTCTTCGTTCCAGTAATTACCTTCTTCTACAGGTCTAGTAGTTCTTGTTACAGCATCCCAATTTGGTATATCCTCATAATGTTCCAAACCCAGACCTATCGTAAAAATTGGGATATGAGAATCTAAGAGACCTTTACGAGTGCCCCCTGTTGGATAAACCCATCCCCAATAACCGGGTATCTCCCTGTAATCATTAAGTTGATATTTACCTATTCGTTTATCATAAGGTTCTTCTGTATAAGTGGGAGCATCCATACTATGCCATGGAGCCCATTCGTTACTATTCTGTTCTGCTCTATCAAATGCAACACTTCGTGGATTTAAGATGGCTGCAGTGTCACTTGCTCTTAAGTCACAACCATCCGAAAGGACAACTGTAGCCCGGGAAAGGTCAGGTTCAACGTGACTATAATTATGCATTATTTCCCAATAACCTGTGCCTACAGCATCCCACAAAGGTGTCTGTCCTCCATCCCACCATAAAGCATTTTCTGTGGTTAGTTCATCTTCCAAATCGCTTCTATTTGACGGTGTTAGTTTATGATATGCTCGCCCTTCTACTTTGTGAACATTTGGGTTAGTTCCTTGCCCTCCCATCAATAAAACAACTGATTCATTAGATAATTGATCTATAAGAGTTAGTGCACCTTGTTGTGCTGCCATCAATCTACTAATTCCAGAAGGAGTTGGATGATCCTTCATTGAATTAGATCCATCTATAACTATCGCTACAAACACATCCGCTCTCCGACCGATCTTCCCAACAGGCTCCTCCATATAATAACTGCTTGGATCGCTGTGTGAATCCATGGTCGTGTTCTCGACGCCTGAAGTCTTGCTCCAGTCCCATTCCCCGATAACATCCGTGTCCAATTCGTCATACTTACCGGTCAGATAATCGATCTCGCTCTCTCCCTCTCCGTTGATGGACAGGATATTAGCATCATGCCGCCAGTTGCCGGTTCCGTTCTCCATGTCATCCCAGAAGTAGTAGACTTTCTGTTCGATCTGTGCCTGGTTGTTGAATTCAAAATCATCTCTGAAACCATTTCTGACCTCCGTGACCTCATCGAGTGGGTCCACTTGAACCGTGATGGTCCTGTTACCTGCGAATGAGGGTTCCCATCCGATCTCCAGCGTTGCACTACCCGGAGTCGTTATGAAATAATTTGAAGCAGAACCCGTTTCTCTTTTTGACGGTAATATGGTCGGGCTCTTGGAACCGATATAATCTTCTCCGTCGTAGAACCTAACCAAACATGAAGCGTTATCGAATCCCACGTTCTCGATCCTAGCTTTTATCGTGTAAGATTTAGTGAGCATCGGGTGATCTGACCCGAACTCGATATCTAATTCTGAAACTCGTAGCTCTGGAGATTCATCTATCTTCCCGAATTCACGGGATATCATGTAAACCATCTCTTCTCTCGCACGAAGACCAGACGTGTCTATCGGGCCCGCTGGCCATCCGTTCGGATCTCCATCGAACACTGGTCCGTTTATCCTAGATATGTCCATGCCAAAGAAAACTACCTTGTTCCTACCGTCATCAAAGGCTGAAGATATGTTTTTCCCATCTTGATCTCTGAACAGAACTCTCCCTGAATCATTCGTACCGTAGAAAGAATCTATGCTCTCGATATCATCTGTAGTATATTTCATACCATGGGATATCGGATCTCTATACTGTCCGTATATCCTACTCGGATTGGAATCATCGTCCACAATACTACCAGCATCCACACCGAGTTTTTCTATCATCTTGGACCCGTAGTCAACTTCGGAAAGGTTCTGCAAAATATTCTCCCCGATCATCATCAGATTACTACCGGGTCTATCCAGAAAACCTTCATCTCCTATCAACTCATCTACATCCTTCTCAGTAAGTGTTCCTGGGTTCTCACCGGTCACCCAGTAAACTGCGTTGTAATTCCTCATGATCTCAGCCGTCGGGCCGTGATCTTCTTCACCGCCTCCAGTATAGAATATATCATAATCCCTTTCTTCTTGATAATCCAACTCCTTCATGGATTTTATCAATTCATCAGTTGTATTGGACACATACGGATCTCCATTAGATCTGCTTTCATCATCCACGACCAGAATCGAGAAATGAACGTTAACCTCTACTTGGTCGCCGCTGACTGAGAGATTCTTGTAGGTTATATCATTGTTCGCTTCGTTGGCCTCCTCTATCTCATCGTAGGGATCGGCTATCACTTTCAACCTATGCAAACCCACCGGTTCTGCTGTCCATCTGAAAGTCACATTTTCAGTTGAACGCGCGGGTATCTCTATCGATGATTCACCTGATTCTGCCCTAACCAGACCGAAATTATCATCTATCTGCATCCTCACGGGAACGCTGATATTTTCGGCTCCATTGTTCCTTAACGTCGCGTTCACATATACCTCATCTTTGAACATGGGTGCAGAGGGTGTTATCGATTGCGAAGACACAGATATATCAACACCTCCTCGAGAGGTCATGTTGGTCAACCATTCTATGACTCTATCTGCCATGGTCGTTCTCATGTTTGAGCTTTTAATCGCCTCGAACAGGAAGGAGTTTGCTGCTGTCCGTGTCTTTTCATCTTGTAATTCATAGCCTGCACCGAATACGTTTGCAGGTACACCCTTTTCATAGAGTTCGTTGTATGATTCAAAGTCCCCTGTTAAAACACCACCTTCAGTATCTGACACAGTTGAATATTCGTGCTCTCCGTAAGTACCGTTACCATTTGTTTCGTCCAAAAGACCGCTCCTTAGAGGTGAAGAAAATGACTGGGGGTTACTCACCGATGTTATACCGAAATTATCGTTCAAAAACGAAGTCTTTACTCTGTGTATATTACCACCTAGCAACCATACCTTTCCTCCTTCATCTATGTAATTGTCAAGGTTTGATCTATCGTTCACGGTCAAAGGCAATAGACTTTGTTCCCCTGTCATCCATATTGTAACACCGAAATTGCTCAACTTCTCTTCACTAGGTCCATCTTGGTTGATCCCTCCTCTCACGTTATAGACCTCGTAGGTGTAATCCAATTCACTCAAAGCATTGGTCATGTGTTCAGTATCATACACCTCGGAATCTTGATGATCGTTAACCACCAATATCCTAGGTTTGACGTGTAAAAGTTCTGATCTAGAGTTGTCTTCCCAATTATTATCCTCCTTTTCTTCCCAACCGAATTCCTGCGAATTGACCAAAATATATCTATCGTCTCCACGTCCGTTACCCACGTAAACAGTGATCTCGTGTGTTCCTTCTCGGTTCACCATGTAGGATACTGAAACCTCCCTTGGAGCGGGTCCAGTCGGGAAACTCACGTTCTCTATAGTCGGGCCGATCTGTTCGGCTTCATCTAATCCCGAGTGGTTATCGAAAAAGGTCACGTTCGAATATGTATTATAACCGCCGTTGTTGTATATATTAGTACTCACTTTCACCCTTTCACTATCAGTGGGGCTTTCAGGTGTGAACTCTATATCGCCCACTACAAGATCCGGTTCGGTCAGATGGGATGTATCCAACTCACCTATATTTATATTGGTGAAAACCGCAGAGCGATTCTTGATAGTTTTATCCTTCTCAGCGATAAATTTTATCCTGTAAGAACCTGATTCTGCACCATCGTCTACAGTGCATGATGCTTCAAATTCATAGCCCTTGTTACTCCTTCGGGCGTATTCTAAATCAAAATAAGACCTGTTCAATATATCATTCTCTGTACTGGCAATGACTGTAAGATTATGCGGTTCGATACCTGGCGCCACTATCTCGGCGTTCAAAGTGACCACATCTCCCTGTTCCGCATAGTCCTTCCATGGATGTGTTAAACTGTATTCAACACTCGTTTTTCTGATTATTATCGGTCCACCGGGTTCGAACATGTCCTTTCTCCATATAACGCTATTACTACTTTGATCCACGATCATGAGTTCCAAGTCGTAGGAGTTAAGAACTTCTGGTTCGTCGGAATGTATGACCAATTCTTCAGCTATTGTCCAATGAGAATCATCTTCTCCATCGAGCTCTAAAGCGTCGTCGTCCTCTAAATCACTTAATCTGAAAGCAACAGTGTATGTAGAATCTGCTATAAGATAAATATCTGTATCTAACGCCCGTAGATCGTGGCCGCCTTTGTGAGTTAGATTTATCCAATAACTATTTCCATCGAAAGCTATCTCGAAGGTAGTATCAAAATCTACCCTTACGCTTTTTTCAGGAGTTTCAAGGTAGCTCAAAGACGCGAATACTGAGGTGAACAATATCACGGTAATACTCAGAGTTAGGATGCTCCCGACAACCTCGGAAACACCGCTTTCATCCCTTCTGAATAGTCTAGTATCTTCCAACATCAGCTACCACCCACCGATTCTCCACTAACTACAACATCGTCCACGTAGAATCCTCCGAAGGTATCTTCAGGCGGTACCTGGTAGTGCTCGTAGTTGCTTGCATCATTTGTTACTACTCTGAACCTAAGCTTGATGGTCTCTCCAGCGAAATCTGAGAGGTCAACGTTCAATCTTTGTAGGTCTGAAGCTTTTGTCCAATCATAGCCTGCATCTGCCCCGCCGTACGTTGTACCGTCTCCTGAAACACCGTAGGCCGTCCTCGTACCAACGTTGATCGGCATCCATGTAACTCCGTTGTCTAAAGTGATCTCCACTCTGAAACCGTCTGGTGGTGCACCTGAAGATGAATTTATATTGAACTTGAAGTAGGCGCTCATGTTAGCGGTTTTAGCATTTGTAAGATCGATCGATTTAGTCGTTAGTCTATTATCTATACCTGGTTCGAACTCGCCGGTAGCGTTTGCATTCCACCATGCAGTGTTTGTGTCATCTCCATTCCAATCCGTTACAGTTTCCCTTCTCCATACGTCTTTGATACCTGAACTAACGGGATCATCTTCATCTCGAGTAGCAGAAACACCTATATTATCTATGAACCAACCGTATCCAGTACCGTTCTCATATTGGGTGTAATTGAATTTGATCCTGACATCTCCACGATTACCTTCTGGGACGTATTTCATTAGATCTACTTTTACGTATTCCCAACCGAAACTTCCGCCTCCGCTGGTACCACTCCAGCACCAGTCTTTATCCACTCCGTCATCTTCTCGATCAGCTAGATGAGAGTAGCTCATGTTCAACTGGCCGTTATAGGTGTTCAAAGAAGGTAACATGTAGATCCACTGCCGAACACCTCCTTCCATATAACCCACTTCTAAAAGAGCACCGTTACCGTCCCTGATTTTGTACTTTTGTTGGAAGGTCAAGGTCGCTGAGGAATAATCAGATAAGTCAACAGATTCGGTCACTGCTGTTTTGTTCTTGTTGGGGCCGTATGCGAGGATTTCCTCATCATCTACTTCTGTAGTGATAGTAAATGTAGAATCACTTTCATCAGATACGCTATCTCCTGTATCTTCATTAACAGTAGCTCTAATCAAACAATTTTCACTTGGTTCATCTGGCACAACCCAATTGTAACTACCATCATCGTTCGTTCCTGTAGCTACAACGAACCAATTTCCTCCACCATCCGTGCTGTAATCTAGATCCACTCCTTCTATGTTACCCGATCCCTCGCTCGTAGTCCAGGTTATCTCATAACTGGTACCTACCGCTAGAACTTCTCCACCATTAGGTGAGTTGACAGTTATCGAGAGAACTCCTACAATCTCAAATACCGCATCGCTTTGATCATCACCGGTCAGGCCATTATCATCATAGACTCTGCCTTTAACTAAACACTCGGTGCTTGGATCATCCGGTATGGTCCAGTCATATGAACCATCATCCGTTTCATC
>CAZFVW010000022.1:14760-15621 GCA_964522285.1 uncultured Thermoplasmata archaeon
GTTGTTATTACTGTCCAAGTAGCTCCATTATCTGTACTGTAAGACAAGTTAACACCCTGTATATTACCGTCACCAGTTGTGGTTGTCCATGTAATCTGATGGACATCACCAACAGTCCAACTTTCCCCTCCATTAGGATCGGTGATAGTTATCTGAGGTGGATCTCCTATAGATATTGTAAAGAAATTGTCGCTTTCGTCAGTAGCACTATCACCAGCATCATCGTGGATCGTGCCTCTTATCAAACACTGGTTACTAGGTTCGTTCGGCACATTCCAAGTATATACACCATCATCAGCAGTGCCAGTTACGATGGTAGTCCAACTAACTCCTCCATCTGTGCTGTATTCTAAATCAACACCCGTTATAGTTCCGACTCCTACCGTAGAAGTCCACTCAATATCGTGATTAGTGCCTTGTTTCCAAGTTTCTCCACCGTTAGGTATCGTGATAGTGATGGTTAGATTCGCGATAGTAAATGTCGCATCACTTTCATCCTGGTCACTCAATCCGTTATCATCCCATACCTCCGCCATGACCAAACACTGCTCGCTGGGTTCATCAGGTACGGTCCAAGAATAAAAACCATCGTCATCAGTACCTTGAACGATATAGGTCCAACTCGCGCCGTTATCAGTACTATAAGACAGGTTGACCCCCTGTATCGTTCCATCACCGGAAGTAGTTGACCATTCGATATCATGGTTAGTGTTCACTTCCCATACTTCTCCACCATTTGGAACATCTACGGTGATGGTCGGAGGGGTGGATGCTTCCGGAGAATTGATATATAGATGATCTACGTATAAAGTTCCTTGATTTTCACCACTTTGTTTAATTAGCGATTCCAAAAATGTTCGG
>CAZFVW010000023.1:0-8650 GCA_964522285.1 uncultured Thermoplasmata archaeon
GTGACAGGAAAACCGTTGTCACGGTATTCGCGGTTGAGCCGTTCCTCGCACAGGAGTAGTCGTTGCGATAGATGGTAGATACGGCACTCTTTCTGAGATCGCCATCGGTATCGAGTACGGTAAACGGATACTAGGTCTGGGGACGTGGGATATCGATGGTGTGGAGAGTTATGAAACTGTAGAAGATATCTTGGACGTTCTGGAGTCATTTTTGAGATAAAGATCGTATACCAAAAGTTTATTTAGAAGGGCAACAAATATTTTCATCCTAATGGTGCCTTTCAATGCCTAAAGAAACAGATGATAGTAACTCTACCCAGAGAAACGAAAAAAACGATCTTCCTCCTATCAAAGAGTGGATCGATAAGGTAGACCTAAACACAACTAAAGATGTCGAAGTACCAGATATGCTGGCAGACCAAGTGATAGGGCAGGATGAAGGTGTCAGCGTTGTGAAGAAAGCTGCTAAACAGCGCCGACATGTTATGCTCATCGGTCCGCCGGGTACAGGTAAATCCATGTTAGCCCAGTCTATGACTGACTACCTTTCCACGGAGGAGATGGAGGACATTTTGTGTTTTCCCAACGAGAAGGACGAGAATAACCCCAAGGTACGCACTGTTCCGGCGGGAAAGGGCAAAGACATAGTCGACAGCCACAGAAAACAGGCCATGAAAAAATCTCAACAGAGAAGCCAGGGCATGATGATCATATTGGCATTGATAGTAGGCGCCGGGATAATGCTTTCTATTTTTACCGGCGAATACATGATAGTATTCTTTTCTATATTGGCAGCCGCCATGCTGCTCATAGCAATGAGGGCTAATCCCAGAGGTATGGGTGGCGATGAAGATTCAAATATCCCTAAATTACTTACTTCTCACGAAAGAGGAGAAACACCTCCCTTTATAGATGCCACTGGAGCTCAGGCAGGTGCACTTCTAGGTGATGTAAAGCACGATCCGTTCCAAAGCGGTGGTCTAGAAACTCCAGCTCACCATAGAGTTGAGATGGGAGCTATACACGAAGCTCACAAAGGTGTCCTTTTCATCGATGAGATAAATATGCTCAAGATGACCTCCCAGCAGAGCCTTTTAACAGCCATGCAGGAGAGGAGGTTCTCTATAACCGGACAGAGTGAGAGGAGCAGCGGAGCCATGGTCCAATCTGAACCGGTTCCGACGGACTTTATCCTAGTCGCTGCGGGTAACTTAGATTCGATATACGGTGCTCGTGACGAACAAGGTAGAGTTCACGGAGGCATGCACCCAGCTCTAAGATCAAGGATACGTGGATACGGTTATGAAGTATACGTAAATGACACCATGGACGATAATCACAGGAACAGGATGAAACTGATCCGTTTCATCGCCCAGGAGATAAAGAAAGACGACAAGAAGATACCTCACTTTTCAAAATCCGCTATCGGAGAAGTTATCAGGGAAGCACAAAGAAGAGCTAACAAACGTGGGGAACTGACTCTAAGATTGAGAGAACTCGGTGGACTCGTTAGAGTGGCCGGTGATCTAGCTGTAGAAGAAAAACATCGCCTCGTTACAGCAGATGATGTTGTGCAGGCGAAGAAAGTGGCTAAATCACTGGAACAGCAGGTAGCCGATAGATATATCAAAAAGAGGAAGGAGTACAACACCTTCGAGACCACGGGAGAAACTGTCGGCGTTGTAAACGGTTTGGCCGCCATGGGCGGTGACCATGCAGGTATGTCTGAATATTCAGGTATAGTTCTGCCCATCGCTTCGGAAGTGACTCCCGCTCATTCAAAAGAAGAAGGAAAGGTCGTTGCTACCGGAAAGTTGGGAGAGATAGCGAAGGAAGCCGTCCAGAATGTGTCGGCACTTATCAAGAAATATACCGGTGAAGACGTCTCAAAGTATGACGTTCACATACAGTTCATAGGTACTCAAGAGGGTGTAGAAGGTGATTCGGCTTCTATATCCGTAGCGACAGCGGTGATATCAGCACTGGAAGGAATACCGATAGACCAGAAAACGGCCATGACAGGTTCTCTCAGCGTTAGAGGACAGGTATTACCAGTGGGTGCAGTTACTTCGAAGATTGAAGCAGCAGCAGAGAGCGGTATGGAGAGAGTCATCATACCCAAGTCCAACCTGAAAGATGTTGTTCTGGAGGACAGGTACGAAGGCAAGATAGAGATAATCCCTGTTGAGAACCTGGGTCAAGTTCTGGAGAACGCACTAGTCGGCGAGTCGAAGAAAGAGAAATTGCTGGATAAACTCGCTAAGTTGTTGGAGATCAAGAGTATACCTATACCGGCTAGAGAAAATCAACCCACTCCCCAGTAACTGTTAACTTAACGCGATATGATATGAAATAAAGGTAGATCAGAATGGGGGCTTTTGAACTTTTATCCGAAGACATACTTGCAGTTCTCTCAGAGCTAGAGATCGAGGAGGAGACCAAGCCGCAGGAAGCCGCTATCCCTCCGATATTAGATGGTGAGAACACACTCGTCATAGCTCCAACTGGCATCGGAAAGACAGAGGCTGCGGTACTGCCTATTTTGAACAATGTTTTGAAGGGAGATGGTAAGGGTTTCAAAGTCATCTACGTCACCCCTCTTAAAGCTCTGAACAGGGATATGATAAAGCGGATGGAGGAATTCTCGGATAGGTTGGATTTTCGAGTGGGTGTAAGGCACGGCGACACTTCTAGGAAAGAAAGAAGGAAGCAGTCGGATAACCCACCGGATTTTCTTATCACCACTCCAGAGACACTTCAGATAATGTTCACTGGCAGTAAGCTTAGAGAGGGACTGAAGAATGTTGAATACGTCGTCGTTGACGAGTTAAATGAACTCGCGGTTGACGAACGCGGAACTCAGTTGATGTTAGCTTTGGAAAGGCTGGTCGAATTGAGCGGTCGTGACTTTCAGAGAGTAGGGCTGTCTGCTACGGTGGGAAGTCCGGAGCGAGTTTTGAATTTCTTGGTAGGTGAGGGTAGAGAAGGCAACATCGTGGAAGTCGAAGGCATGGGGAATATGGAGGTTACCGTTGAATCTCCGAAGAAGATGAAGAAGGACGAATCTTTGTCCGAGAAGATGAAGTGCGATGTCCAGAAAGCCACTTCGGTGAGAAGGTGCAGAGAATTGATAGACGACCATATTTCCACCCTGTTCTTCGTCAATACCAGGGATGCGGCGGAGACGCTTACCTCATGCTTCCATCTATGGGATGAAGAGTATCCTATTGGAGTGCATCACGGATCTCTCTCTAAGACTTCCAGGATCCAGGTCGAAGAGGAGTTCAAGAACGGGACTTTGAAGGCTCTTGTTTGTACATCTTCCATGGAGCTGGGGATAGACCTGGGTAAGACGGATTTCGTTCTTCAATACCAGTCGCCGCGACAGGTCACCAGAGGAGTGCAGAGGATCGGGAGGGCCGGCCACAAGATCGGTGAGATATCTAAGGGCAGGATAATAACAACTACTCCAGACGATGTAGCAGAAGCGGCGGTTATATCTAGAAGAGCCATGAAAAGGGACCTTGAGAAGACCGATATACCTGAGAAACCGCTCAGTGTTCTGGCCAACCAAACTATCACCAGAGTGCATACCGATAGAACTACGGATATCGATGATTTCTACGAACTGGTGACCAGAGCTTATCCCTTCAGAGATCTGTCTAGGGAGGAATACCAAGATGTCATCGAACAGCTGGCGGAGATCAGGGCCATCTGGAAAGAAGAAGACAAGATCGGTAAGAGACGGGCTTCCTTGAAATATTTCTACGACAATATATCTATGATACCCGACGAGAAGACTTTCTTGATGAAGAACATGACCACTGATTCGGTCATCGGGACCCTTGACGAGAGCTTCGTGGCCAGTCATGTGGAGATCGGGGGCGTGATAACTCTGCAGGGTATTGCATGGCGGATAGTAGATATCGAGGACGAATATATATTGGCGAGCCCGGTGGGAGATCTAGGGAAGATACCGGATTGGTCCGGTGAAGATATCCCTGTTCCCTTCGAGATCGCTCAGGAGGTCGGTGAACTTAGAGGGGATCCAGATAAGATAGATTCGGGTGACTATCCGGTTGAAAAAAGAACTAGAAAGATATTCACAGATTACCTTGATGAGCAGGGAAAATATCCCATGGCTACGGATAAAAGCGTTGTTATCGAGTTGAGCAAGGATACCGCTGTTGTGAATGCGTGTTTCGGCAGTAAAGTGAACGAAACCCTCGGTAGACTTATCGCTTCGCTTCTGTCCGCTAGGTTGGGAGAGAGCGTCGCTATCCATACGGACCCTTACAGGATCATGCTGAACCTTCCGAGAAGGATAAGGCCAGATATGCTGACCGAGGTGTTTTACGATACCGATCCAGGATATCTGGAAGAGCTGTTGAAGAAGGCCATGGGCAACTCGTCTTTCTTCAGGTGGAAATTTCTACACGTCGCGAAGAAGTTCGGAGCTGTCAAGAAGGACCTGGATTACCGCTCTCTCAGCTTGGATAGGCTTATAGATGCCTTCGAGGGGACTCCGCTTTATATAGAAGCGGTCGAGAAGACCATGAGGGACAATATGGATATGGAGCGGACAAGGGATGTGTTGAGAAGGGTACAGACAGGTGAGATAGAAGTAACGATGTCGGAGTTGGGCATATCTCATATCGGTGAAGCCGGTTTAGAGAAGCACAAGGAATTTCTGAGTCCAGATAGAGTTTCTAGAGCTATCTTGATGTCGCTTAAAGATCGGTTGGAATCCGAGGAAGTGATATTGAAATGTTTGAAGTGCGGTACACGTCGGCGTAAGCGTGTGAAGGATGTGGATAAACCCACCTGTCCGATGTGCGGTTCGGTGATGATGGCACCGCTTCGGTCCTACCAGGATGAAGAAATACCAGACAAAGATACAAAGAAGATGGATTCGGGGGTGAAAAAGCAGCTCAAAGAATATTACAAGCTGGCTGATTTAGCTAGGGTGTATAAACATCGGGCACTCATGGCACTGGCAGCTAGAGGGGTGGGGCACCAGAAGGCCGGCAGGATATTAGCTATGAATTATCGTACGGAGGATGAATTCTTAAGAGCTCTGTTGAAGGCCGAGATCCAGTACGCTAGGACGAAGAAATTCTGGGACTAGCGAGATATTGACTATTTTTTCTTTTTATTATATACAACTGCTATAACCGATATCACTGTCAATACGACGACAGCCGCCAAGATGATATAGTTCATGTCTAAAACACTGCTTACATCGCTGGACCCTTGACCTCCATCATCCTCGGTTTTGAATGCGTACAAACCAGCCTCGTTAGCTCCTATATATACAGATCCATCACTGCCTATCGCTGAGTTTGAATCTATAGCGCCTTGCAATTCATATTGTTGTTTCAGTTCTCCATCGGGACCCAGAACGTAAAAATTTTTATCGGTAGAGCCTATCAAAATATTACCCTTAGAGTCTATAGAGGGTGAATTGGAAAGTATATAATTTCCAGTGGTATAATTCCACTTTTTTTTTCCTTCTATGGACACTGCCTGTACGCTTTTATCTAAACAGCCAAAATAGATGGTGCCGTCAGGCCCTATCGATGGAGTAGACATAACCCCAGAGCATGAATATTCCCATTTAAGAGAACCCGCTGGTGTTAGTGCTAGTAATCCGTTTATCGTGCCAACGTAAAGTGTCCCGTCTTCGCTTATAGCTACGGAAGAATACACTTGATTCTCGGTGGAATATTTCCATTTCAAATTTCCATTACTGTCAAGTGCGTATATATTCCCGTCAAAAGAAGTGAAATATACCGTTCCGTCATCCGAGATCGCAGGTGTTGATAATATATCATCATCTGTGGAGAAGCTCCATTTTAGGGTGCCGTCTTGATAGAGTGCATACATGTTATTATCTCTAGATCCGACGTATATCAAACCGTGAGGACCAATATTTGGTGCTGAGTTTATCGACATAACACCGTACTTTGAACCGAAAGAATAATTCCATCTCTCATGGCCGTTGGGTTTTATTGCGTAAAGGGTATTATTGTCCGAACCTATGTATATCGTCCCGTCCTTTCCAACTGCTGGTGAAGAGTTGAATCCTTTCTCTGCGCTGAAAGACCACTTAAATTCACCCTTTGGTGAGAGACAGATCAGATCTTCAGATACAAAATAAATATTTCCGTTATCACCTATAACTGGTGAAAAAATATGCCCTGATTTATTATATTGCCAACTGATATCTTCAATCTTTTCTGTAGAATATTGACTAAGACCAGTGTTTTTAGAATTATGACCAACCGTTGGCCAAGGTGACTGAGCCCCGTGAGCAAAACCGGTCGTCTGAATGATCGTGATCGAAGCGGTCAATAATAGGCAAACGAATATCACACCTAGCATGTCAGCGGCTTTTTTGCTATACATATTTCCCGATTAACTTATGAATTGGTATATCTATTTTGGGTAAAGAAAGAATAAAAAAAAGATGGTCTAATCGATCCTATACATCCCTGCCACCCTAGCGTTCTCTTTGATATTCACTCCGTTATCACTTACCATCAGTAAACTCAAAAATTCTTCATCTGCTTCGTGGATGAATGTCGGTATCCTCGCACCCGTTTTAAACAGTCTAGGTATGGGTTGTACCAGTACTGTTCCTTCGGTCAGAGATTCGTTGAACTCGATCATATATGTACCTTCTTCCAGCTCCCACCATCCGTAATCATCTTCCGGATCGTGTTTTTTCGGCTCGATCTTCTTTGATCTAGACTCCTCGAATTCGCTCCCTCCGAAATCTAAGGATCCTTTACTATGGATCTGGTATATATCGTCAACTGTCAAGTCTACACGATGCTCGTGTTTCTGAGTTTTTTCATAGACAATATCATCTATCGTGGAAACGAGTTCATCTCCTTTCGATAACATATACTTCCACCTAGGATTAAATTTGACCCATCATTTTTATCTTTTTCCCAAAGTGGTTCATATCTTGTTTAGGATTGTAATCCAATACTAAGGTTTATATATTTCAACAAAATAGTACTATATCCAGAGACCCGCAAATTTCTAAAGATGATATTTTATGTCAGAAAAAAAGAGAAACGAAGCCTTGGATGGGATATATGATATTTTTAGGCTCTCGGAAGTTGGAGAGCTGTCAGGACGTGTTCTAGTCAATGATGGGTTTGAAACAATCGGATCTATACTAGATGCAGATGCCGAGGATTTCAGCAAGATCGAGATGATCGGCGATAAGTTGGCTGAAAGGATCCGTAACTCTGAAGAATCCGATGGAGAAGACCCACCTATTTTAGAGGTGTTCTGTCCGTTTTGCGATCTTATCACTCCCATATCTGAAGATAGATGCATCGAATGTGATGCGGATTTGTCCATCGGTGGAGATGTGATATTACCAGGAGGGGTCTTCATCAAAGAACCCCTAAAACAGCTGGCGATCTACGATAAAGAGATATTGGAGGGGGATGGTAACGAACATAACTGGTTCGGCAGAGGGGCCATAAATGAGAGCCTAGGCGCATTCGAAGCGGCTCTCAACGCCTACGATAAAGTTATAGAATTCGACCCGCTTTACGACCATATCTGGAATGCAAAAGCCAGGATGGCTATGAAAACAGGCAGAGTCAATGAAGCTGCTAGGGCATATAAGATAGCCGTGGATTTTCATGTTGAAGGTCTGCCCTCCAAGATGTTGGAGCAGGAGAAGAAGGAAGATGAGGAAAAGAGGGAACCAAAGAAGCACGATATCGACGTGAAAGATGTCGAAGAAAACATCACCAAAGCTAGAAAGATATTAACTGAATTGGAAAGGAGAGATGCAGATATTTCTAAGCTCGAAGAGCAGATGGACGATGCATCTAAAGCCAGGAATAGAGATGAGAGGAAGAAAGCGGTATCCATGGCTGAGAAGGTGTTGGAACAGGGTGAAGAACTCAAGTTGTCGTTGAAGAACCTCGAAAAAGTCGAAGAAAAATTGGATGGTTCTGATTTAGATGATGGGGCTTACTCAGATAACTTAGAGAACATCAGAAATCTGATCGATAACGGCCTTTACAAGAATTCCTTTTCACGATCCGAGAAACTCCTAGATGATCTTGAAAGAGGTGAATTACCTAAAACTGAAAAAGTAGATATCGAAGAGAAAAAAGAAATATTCGAAGAGCGGTTCGAACGGGCTAAGGATAAGATCGCAGAAGCTAGGAAAACGAAGATAAAAGTGGGCAGCATCAAACCTCTGATGCGGGAAGTGATCGAATCTAAAAAAGAAGGGAACTACGATAAAGCCGTTGAAAAAGCAGAAAAAGTTATAGAGAGATGCGATGAACTTATACATGTTTTCGAAGAGATAAATGGATGTAAAAGCAAGCTGGCTGATATGAAAAAGAAAGGGTTGAAGATCGATACCCACTTGATCGCTCTTAAGAAGGCAAAAAAGTTGGCGGATAAAGGTGAATATGAACAGGCAAGAGAAGACATCTCTGATATCTCAGTTGAGTTGGATTCTATATTAGAGGGGACTGATGAAGTTGAATCCGAGACTTCGTCTCTATCATCACTCGAGCCAAGCTCTACGGATGAAGATGTTATGGAAGGTGAATCCGAGACTTCGTCTCTATCATCACTCGAGCCAAGCTCTACGGATGAAGAT
>CAZFVW010000023.1:8750-12205 GCA_964522285.1 uncultured Thermoplasmata archaeon
GAAGAAAAAGAAGTAGAGGAGGAGCCGGAGGCCGTAGAGCAGGAAGAGTTGGAAGTGGAGGAAGAAGTAGAACTAGAACCAGAAGAAGAGATTGAAGAAGCTGATGAAGATATCAAAATAAAACTGAACAAGACATACAAAGAGATAAAAAAGGAGTACAACAGCATCAAAGGATGGGACGTGGATAAAAGCGAGGTGAAAAGTACAATAAAGAAAGGATTGAAGGCAAAAAAGGATGAAGAGTACAAAGAAGCTATCGAATACATGGAAGAAGGACTAAGATTGGTAGAAGAGATCAGAAAAGCAGCTGAAAACAAAGAGGAGAAGAGTGAGGATATTGAGCAAGAAGAGAGTGAGATAGAACGGAGCGAAGAGGGAGAAGAAACTGACCGAATAGAGAAAAAAGAAGATGATCTAGAGAGAGAAAAAGAAGTAACTAAAGAAGACATAAGAAAGGGATTGGCAGATGTAAAATCGATGATAATCCTGGGGAGAGATAACGATATCGATATCGAGAAGGGTGGCGAGATCATCAACAAGATAATGAAGAATTTCAACGAAGAGGATTACCATAAGGCTTATGAGGAATTACAAAAAGGCGAGGCGTGGATACGAGACACATTCGATGAAACTGTAGAGGAACGGATATCCGACCTTGATAAGAAGGTAAAGAAGTGTGAGGAAGGGGAATATCTAGAAGAAGGTAAAAGTTACATCTCTGATATCAAAGAGATGGATGATGATTACGATTATAAGGAAGTCTTCAAACTGATCTCGAAAGCCGACTATAAATTAGAACGTGCTAAAGGTCCGAAGGCGGTTGCTGAAGACGAGATCACCTCGGTGGAAAGGTTGCTCAAAGATGTCAACGAGATCGGCATGGAATGTGAGGAAGCTTACAAATTCATCGAGGAAGCTTGGGATAAATACGATGAAGGAGATTTGGAGGATATTGATGAGTTGACCGGACAGGCGGAGGATCTGATAATGGATGATCTCCCGGAGGTCGTGGACCGAAGGATCGATGAATGTATGGAAGAGATAAAGGAAGCCCGGATCTCAGGGAAGAATACTTCCAAATTGATATACTTGATCAAAGAAGCACGTGAGAGCAAGGAGAAAGGAGAGTGGACCTCCGTTCTAGACTACTTTAAGATGTACGAAGACGAGATGAAAGATCTGGTGGAATGATCTTTGAAATACCGTAAAGATGTGAATATAGAGGAAGTGGAGGGAGTATACTCACCCGATGACGATACGTTCTTGATGATAGATCTTATCGACATCGAAGAGGGAGAAGATGTTCTAGAGATAGGCTGTGGCAGTGGCATTATATCGATCTACTGCGCCCTTGAAGGCGGGGAAGTGACAGCTGTAGATAAAGATAAAAAAGCACTAGATTCGACCAGGAAGAATGCATTCTATAACGATGTGGGATTAGAAGAAGTTAAGAAAAGCAATCTTTTTTCAGAGCTTGTAGGTGTGTGGGATGTTATCATATTCAACCCTCCTTATCTGCCCGAAGATGAAAGGCTTGAGAAAGATGACAGATGGGACGGGGGAGAGAGAGGAGACGAAACTATCCTCAAATTCCTAGAACAAGCTGTAAATTACGTTTACCCCGATGGAAGACTGTATTTCTGCTGTTCCGATAAAAGCCCACTTGTGGATATCTATCGGACCATCGAGAGAAATTACGATACTGTTCAGCAGAAAGAGAGGTCGTTTGATTTCGAAACTTTATATGTCTTCGAACTGTCACCACTGCAGGATCATTACGAATTTACGCCCTGAATATCAGGTGGTATTGTTAGATAGTAAGGAAAATAAATAAATAAGGAATACAAATGAGTAGATATCAGGATGTGTTATATATGTCAGAAAGTTCAGAACGGCTCATAAAAGAATATGATTATGAAGGAAATAGAATAGAAAGGGGTTACACGGGAGAATCTCTTTATGTGGATGTTGATGATCAAACGATCGAGAAAAAGGAAGTAACCGAAGAGATGAAAGAGCTCTTTACAGGAGGCAAGGGATTCGATCTATGGCTTCTTTGGAACGGTATAAATGACGATACTAGATGGGATGACCCCGAGAACGAAGTCTGTATCTCGTGTGGGCCCCTGGGTGAGAGCATGGTGTATCCGGGAAGCGGGAACAGCATCGTTACGGCCATCTCCCCTGCGACTAATTCTATTATTGATTCCAATGTTGGAGGCTATTTCGGACCTTTGATGCAGGGTGCCGGTTTCGACGCACTTGAGATACAAGGTAAATCCGAAGAACCTGTCATAGTTTACATCGATGGAATAGATGGCAAGATAAGGTTCGAAAAGCCGCCGGAGGACCTACCAGATGATGCATATGGGATAACTCGAGATCTGACGAAACTCTACACGCAGGAAGATCCCAGGAACATCTCGGTCATATCCAGCGGTGAAGGAGCTAGGAACACCAGGTTCGGATGTTTGAATTTTAGCTGGTACGATCTCGGTAGAGAGATGACGAGATACAAACAGGCAGGAAGAGGTGGGACAGGTACTGTCTTCAAAGACAAAAATCTCGTTGCTGTTGTTGTCAGGTCAGAAGGCGAAAGAAGAGGTGTTAATCCAGCTTACCCAGAAAGGCTTCAAGAGGTTTCTAAACAGCATTCTAGAGAGATTGCCACTTTGGATAAAAAACAGCACAACATGGCCAAAGTGGGAACGGCTCATCTTGTGCCGATCATGGACGAGTTCGATCTACTTCCGACCAAGAACTTCCAGTACGGTAGTCACGAAGAAGCTGACAAGATCGGTGAAGAGGTCTATAGTGAAAAGTTCGACAGGGGCTATGATGGTTGTGTTAGAGGATGTACGGTCCAGTGCGCTCACTGCGTGACCAACTTCGAACTCAAGACCGGACCGTATAAAGGCGAAAAGGTCCTCGTTGACGGACCAGAATACGAGACTATCGCAGGTTGTGGAAGCAACTGCGGGATCTTTGACCCCGACCATATAATCGAGATGAACTTCTACTGTGACACATACGGGCTTGATACTATAAGTGTAGGTACTGCAACTGCATTCGCTATGGAATGTGCTGAAAAAGGTCTAATTCCCAAGGATGTTATGGATGGAGTAACGTTGGAATTCGGCAGCAAAGAAGCGGCCCTCAAGATAGTCCATCAGATGTCGAAAGGAGAAGGTTTCGGAGATCTAGTTGGCGAAGGGATAATGAGGATGAAGAAAGAGTTCGCTGAAAAATACGATGCCGACATGGATATGATGGATGATATCGGTATGGAATGTAAAGGGCTCGAGTATTCAGAATATGTTACAAAAGAGTCATTAGCTCAACAGGGCGGTTACGGACTCACTTTGAAAGGACCCCAGCACGACGAAGCTTGGTTGATCTTCTTGGATATGGTCGAGAATCTTATGCCTACATTCGAGAAAAAAGCAGAGGCTCTT
>CAZFVW010000023.1:12215-14934 GCA_964522285.1 uncultured Thermoplasmata archaeon
ACTGGTTCCCGATGTGGAGGACGTGGTTCGGCCTGAACGGTCTTTGTAAACTTCCGTGGAACGATATCCAGCCAGAAGATAACCCCGAAACCGAAGAACCCGCTAAAGT
The DNA here is from genome assembly GCA_964522285.1 of uncultured Thermoplasmata archaeon. GTDB lineage: Archaea > Thermoplasmatota > Thermoplasmata > Halarchaeoplasmatales > Halarchaeoplasmataceae > CAZFVW01. The sequence continues at coordinate 12,325 of CAZFVW010000023.1, forward strand.
GATGAAGCATGTTAGATGGTACGCAAAGTTCTTCTCAGCGGTTACAGGGCGTGAGAGAGGTCCGGATGACTTGATAAGAGATTCCGAAAGGGTATACAACTTCCAGAGATTGTTCGCCAAGAGGTTGGGATTCGGAACGAGAGAATACGACCAGATACCTTACAGGTCCGTGGGACCAGTGACAGTTGAAGAATACAAATCTAGGCAGGAACGTTACGATAAACAACTGGTTGAAGATGTCGGTATAGATCCAAAAGGCCTTTCTACAGAGGAGAAAGTAAAAAAGATGCGTGAATACAGAGAGGCGCAGTACGAGAAGCTCATGGACGCGGTCTATGAGAGACGTGGTTGGAACGAGAACGGAGTGCCGACAAAAAAGAAGATGAAGGAACTCGGTTTCGATGAGTTAAAAGAGGTCATGAGATACGCTGAGTGATGGTGATTTCTCAACCTAAATAATAAATAATAATCATGTCATACCGCCATATGAACAGGAGTTTACTATCAGTAGGGGTAGTAATCCTGCTTGTCGGACTGTTTTTGATGGTAGCTTTCTGGCCGATGACAGGTGTAGATGCGAAACAACTCGCCGATGATTCCGAGGATTGGAACTACGAATCTTACGATGAAGGGGATGAAGTAAAGGTCTACGGCACTATCACGGATATAAATAAAGGCCTTTCGTCGACGTGGGAGAATCTTGGGTTTGGTGAGTTGATCATTTTAGAATTGGATGGGGACCTAACGGTGATCGTATCTGGAAAAGAAGATATCGATTTCTCTGAAGGTGACCAGGTCTATGGAAACTTTGAGTTGGAGACATTTCTATTAGGTGAATACTGGAACCTAGAAGGGGAACTTAGATCTAAGACCACTTTGGATTACATATTCTACGGAGTTACTGGAATCGGTATAGGAGTTGCCCTTGTAGGTGTGATCAAAGATTGATTTTTCTACTAGAACACAATAATTTAAAATAATGTACCCTCGATGGACATATAGTCATGCCCAGAGATAAACTCGAGCCAGCGGACCTTGAGACGGGAGATTGGACGGAGAGGTATCGCCCTGTGAATTTAGATGACGTAGTCGGCAATAAAGAAGCTAGAAACCAGTTGAAAAGATGGGCTGAACAGTGGATATCGGGTAAACCTAAGAAGAGAGCTGTTATACTGGCCGGGAAACCGGGGATCGGGAAGACCTCGTCTGCTATCGCACTTGCGAATTATATGGGATGGGGTTATCTGGAGATGAACGCATCTGATGAACGGAACAGCGAGGCGATAAAGAAGAGGGTGGGTAGGAGTGCGGTAGATGACACCTTTTCGGAAGATGGAGAGTTCATACCATATAGGTCTGGTAAGCGGACTTTATTGATAATAGACGAAGCCGATAATATATTCGGAAGGGAGGACAGAGGCGGTGTGCGGGAGATACGGAAAACTATAGACAGAACCGAGCAGCCCATGGTTCTGATCGCCAACGATTATTACGACCTCAGAAGGAGGTCCAAGTCACTGAGCCAGAGATTGAAAAAGATCGAATACAAACCCGTCAACAAGAACGAGATAATCAAGCACCTGCAGAGGATATGTAAAAGTGAAGGGATCTCATATGAATCGAGTGTTCTTAACTCCATAGCTGAAAGATCCGATGGAGATGTCAGGTCAGCGGTGAGAGACCTCCAAAGCGTAGGTACGGGAAGAGAAAAGATAAAAAAGGAACATCTAGATGTGTTGGGTTACAGGAACAGGGAGGCGGATATATTCCCCACATTGAGGGCCATACTTCAGGGACAAGATCCTTTGGTGGCTAGGGACAGCATACGAGAGTTGAACGAAGAGCCAAGGAACCTACTGACATGGATAGATGAAAATCTGCCGCGGGAGTACAGTGATCCCGTGGAGCTGGCGAGTGCCTACGAGTGGTTGACCAAAGCGGACATATTCTTGGGCAGGGTTGTCAGCAGCCAGTACTATCGATTATGGTCTTACGCAAACGATATGATGACCGCGGGTGTGAACTGTGCAAAGATACACCAGCATAGAGGATGGACTAAGTACGCCTTCCCCACGTGGATAAGGAAGATGACATCTTCTAAAGGAAAAAGGTCTAAACGGAAGAAGATCAGCATGAAGATCGCTGAAGAGATACACACCACTACGGATAGAGTTCGATCTGATGTCATGCCGTATTTTAAAGAACTTTTCGCTAGAGACGATGAATTCATGATGAAGATGATCGAAGACCTCGAACTGAAACCATCCGAGGCGGCCTTTATATTGGATAAAGATGTAGATTCTAAATATGTCCAGAGTTTATATAAAGAGGAAGAGAAAGATACTGTAAAGATCAAGAAAAAAACTAAAATTGAAGATAAAGATAAAAAGGAAGGGGAGAAAAAGAAAGAAGAAAGATCCCCTCAGAAATCATTATTGGAGTTCTGATATGAAGGATAATAAGAAGGACATCTTGGATAAACACGGGTATATACTCACGGGAGAGGAGAGCGGTGTCAAGCTATGTCACTGGGTCAGCGAGAAGTTGATCTCTGATAGATCTTGTTATAAAGAGGATTTCTACGGTATCGAATGTCACCGCTGCTTACAG
>CAZFVW010000024.1:0-14789 GCA_964522285.1 uncultured Thermoplasmata archaeon
GGATCGAGATGATGGAGCACTTCGTCGAGAACCCGAACTGGCGGACCTTCATCGCAGAGTATGATGGTGATATCGTCGGCTTCGTCACGGTAGGTCTGAGAAAACGGGCGGACTTCTTCCGCCGACAGAAGATGGGCATGATCATGGATCTATATGTAAAGGAGAACAGAAGGGGAGAAGGTATCGGCAGCTCACTCGTCGAAGCATCGGAAAGATGGATCAAGGAGAAAGGTTTCGAGGTCGCGGTTCTCACAGTGGCGCCAGAAAATCAGATGGCTATAGATTTTTGGAAAGAACACGGTTATCGGACTTATCTCTACAAGCAGAGGAAGGAGTTGTGAGGATCAACCAGAGAAGTGATCGTACCCGCCTTTCAGTTTACTCTTCTCACCGTCTTCATCCACCAAAAACACACCCCTCTCGGTAATCTTCCCAATTATAGTATAGTCGATTCCATCGATGCTGTCAATTTTCTCTTCATCGATCGTGAACAGCAGCTCGAAGTCCTCGCCGCCGGAGAGTGCCCAGAACATCGGATCTTTTCCCAACATCTTCCCAGCCTCTTTTGTCTTGTCCGATATCGGTATCTTCTCCTCATAGACTTCCGCTCCCACACCGCTCTCTTCACAGATATGGCCGACTTCTGAAGCCACTCCGTCGCTTACATCGATCATGGCGTTGACGAAAGGAGCTAATTTACCAGATATATCCAGACGGCAGCACGGTTCCAGGTAAAAATCCGTGTACCCTTCTTTACCGGCTCTCAGCAGTTCTAACCCGGCCCAGCTTTTCCCCACATCTCCTGTGACGCAGATAACATCCCCGACTTCCGCATCACCTCTCATAGAGAGATCTTCTTTCTCCACTTCGCCGATAAGAGCCACGTTTATCACGAGCAGGTCTCCATGGGTGGTATCCCCACCGATTATCGATAGATCGTATTCATCTGAAGCGTTGATCATCCCTCCGAATATCTCATCTATGTATTCCACTGAAACATCATCTGGAAGAGCCATTGAAACGAGTGCCCACTTTGGTAAGCCTCCCATAGAAGCGATATCTGAAACGTTGACAACTATAGATTTCCACCCTATCTGCCAGGGAGACTGCCATTCCCGATTGAAGTGATCTCCAGAGACCAGCATATCCGTTGTTAGTAATGTATACTCATGATCACCTTCCAGAACAGCGCAGTCGTCTCCTATCCCCTTCACAACCCCTTCATCATCTCCTATCTTCTCTTTCAATCGATCGATCAACCCGAACTCACCGATATCTTTGATCTCAGTCATCTTTCGCTTCCTCCTTGTTCCTCTTTATAGTATCTTCGTAATACCTTACCCTCTTTTTCATTTCGCCCTTCCCCTCACCTTTTCTAGTCACATCTGAAACCGAACAAAGCATATCGAAGTGAGGAGCTAATTTAGGTATGTCATCTTCCGTGATCCCTCCTATAGCTACCGTAGGAATATATATATTTTTACAGATGTCCACAGCCCTTTCCACACCCAACTCTTCATCTGGATCTTCCTTCGTAGTGGTCTTGTGAACCGGTCCGATACCGATGTAATCCGCTTTTTTTTCCGCTTCCTCCGCTTGTTCTTCGCTGTGAGTCGATAGCCCGAGTATCTTTTCATCTCCGATCAACTCCCTAACCACATCAGGAGGCATATCTTCCTGCCCGATATGGACTCCGTCTGCATCTACAGCCACAGCTACATCCACACGGTCGTTCACGATGAAGAGGGCCCTGCCGCTGCAGATATCTTTCAACCTTTCAGCGATATCGTAAAAATCTCCGTCGGATGCATCTTTCCACCTCAACTGGACCATCTTGACCCCTGCCTCTAAGGCTGCTTCCACCTGATCTTCAAGATGTACTTCACTTTTCTCGTCGGTGATGAGGTAGTAGTTCACATCTTCGATCTTCGATCTGCTTTCCATCATTATCATATCTACAACCGAGTTATAAAATATTTCTTGAGGATAATCTTTATAAAGAATTATTTATTTTCATTGATATATGGGAATAGGTAATTTACTTCCGCATTACATCAGTTATGAAGGGATCGGAGAGGTATGTGTATGCCAGTTTATTTTACTGGTCATCATATTCATAATATCCTACATATATAAAAAGGGCTGGAATCCGTTCAGATCTAGGTCTGAAGATGAAAAAGACTACTGTCCCAAGTGCGGGAAACCCATGGGTTTCGAAGGAGAAGAATGCAAGTGGTGTGGCTACAAGCCGACCGAGTCAGCCGAGATAGACTACGACAAAAACAATGAAAAGGTCCATTTTTCGAACAGTTACGGAAGGGGGAAGAAGAAAAGCCTTTTCCAAAGTCTCAAAGATTCCTTAGACGGTAAGGAGACCTGTGACGATTGTGGTACTGAACTGGAATACAAGGAGGAGATGGACAGCTGGTACTGTCCTACCTGCCACAGCTACAAGTGAAATAGACCAAAATACATTTATCCTCATACTTTTAATCAGCTATAGGAAACGATGATATTACCCACACATCCAGTGATGTTCATAGACTCCTTCGGAAATCTGATGATGACCTTATATCTCGGATGCTGTCTGTTCATACTCGTCATCCTGACGCTTGTCACTCTAGCTCTTTTCAGAAAACAGAAGGATCATAAGAAGACGTCGAAGGTCTGCGAACAGTGCGGAGCTCCCGTCGGTAGATGGGACAGCCATTGTGAGAGGTGCGGCAGCTCGATTGGAGAAGAACAAAACTATCATTCAAAAACGACTAGCCGACCTTCTTACACCGTAGAGGACAGTAAAAGAGATGAATTTTCACACACTCGAAAAAATAAGAAAACACAGTGGAAGGGTTTTAGATTCTTCAACAAGAAAAAAGTCTGTCAAGAATGCGGGACAGAACTGATTTATCGAGATGCATACGACAGCTGGTACTGTCCGGAATGCCACACTTACAAGTGAGCGATCACCCTGAACAGTTCATCTTCGGTGGTTTCCTCTATCGATTCACCATGATATTGAAGGTAACCCTCGCCTTCTTCTACCCTACCGATCATATTACCATACGGTATATCCGAACCCTCGGGTACCGTCACGACCACGCATCCAGACGAGATGAGTCTCAGTGGATCGAGACCTAACTTTTCACAGATCTCTAACGTTTCATCCCTGAATTCGATCTCACCATCCACAACGAAATCGTTACAGGAGGCGGAAGCCATCTCGTATAACCCCTGGATTATACCCCCTTCAGTCGGATCGTGCATCGAGGTAACTTTGTCCCTCACAGCGAGTGCTTTTTCGATGACGCTGATATCGTCTACCCACCCACTAGCTCTTTTGATCGTCTCCCCATCAACTCCTTTCTCCATCAAGCTCTTTTCATGATCATTAGCCAGTATCCAGGTCCCTTCGACAGCAGCAGGACCTATCTGCACGATCAGATCACCAGGCTCCGATCCAGACGTATAAACCGGTTCGTCTGTGATACCGAACATAGACGTAGTTATCAGAGGCTTATCGATCCCATCTACCGTCTCGGTGTGCCCTCCAACCACACTTATACCCATATCTGAAGCGGTATCCAAAAAGTCATTCAATATCGTTTCTACCTCCTCTTCATCCATATCCTCTGGCACTTGAATACTCGACATGCACCATCTAGGCACAGCTCCACTAACAGCTATATCGTTTGAAGCAACCATCACCGCAAGTTTTCCCACATCTTTAACGGCTCCTGAGATCGGGTCTAGATGTGTTACAAGATAACCTTCCCCCAGATCTATAACGGCGGCATCCTCACCGTACTCCGGTCCTAGTATGACCCGTTCGTCATCTAACCCTCTAGAAAATAGAAATCTTTCCAAAAGTTCGCGGGGGAGTTTCGGCATGATCTCACATCGTGAGAGGTACCGCTTTCATTTCCCTTTCGACCTGTTCTATCACGTTCTGGGCTCCGCTGCTGGTCAGTGATAACAGGGATTTCCGATAATTATCCGCTATGCCTTCCTTATTCCCTTTCTTTTCCTGCAGTTTTGCCATGGAGAAGTACACCAAACCCAGTGGGTAAGACGACCCTATCTTCTGGTAAACAGATATGGCCTTCGAGAGTGATTCTTCCGCCTTCTCGTAGTTCTCCAATTGGATATGTGCTTGTCCCAACAGGGCATATGTGTAACCCCTGTCCTCTTCTCTTCCCCTGAGGTCCGTGAGTATATCGTTGACCTCTTCCGCACTATCGATGGCTTTCTCGAAATCCCTCTTCTCTAGATAACATTCGGTCAGCGTAAGAAGTGCAGAAGCTTTCAACGAACGGTAACCGAGTTTTTCACACGCTTCCATGGTCTCTTTCAAAAACTCTTCGGCATTGTCCAGTTCTCTTATCACCTTGTAGAACGAACCTATATCGTGTAATCCGTTTATCTTTTTGTGGGTCTCTTTGATAAGGTTCCAGTAATCCAACCCTTTCTTGAAGTATGATAATGAATCGTCCCAATTTCCCCTCTCTTTTTCGACCCTAGCCAATAGGAAATGTACAGATGTCAAAAGATAATAGTCTTCGGTTTTTTCCAACACCTCTATAGCTCTTTTCAGGTTCTTAGTTGCCTTTTCGTAATTGGACCGACTGTTCCATATCTTACCCAAGCGCAGCAGTATTTTACCCTGAAGAAGCTTCCCTTTATCACCCATCTTCTCAGCTTCATCTATGGCACTACCGTACTCTTCCAGAGCAACATCGAATTCTCCTTCCTCTTCCATGATGACCGCTATGCCGTTGTGTGCGTTGGTGACTATCTCTTCATCATCGGATTTGCTCACCACTCGTTGATATCTTTCGAGCGCCTGTGAGTTCTCACCTAACACTCTCATAGCTTCGCCTTCCCAGTAATCAACGAGCCCTTGGTGTTCTTCTATATTTTTGAGGTTCTTCACTTCTTCGGTTATCTTGACCAGAAGCCTAGCGTGCCCAGAATCTATGATGTCTTCACCGTACATCGAGAGATAATCTGCGAAATTCTTTTCCTCGTCTGAATTGGCTAGATGGTAAAGCATGATGGCTTTTTCTAGATCGGTTTTCGCAGGTATATTTAGATAGTAATCGGAAGCGAAAGAATTCAGGGCCCATTCGATATCGTACGGTATCCTTGAAAGTATCGTATTTTGGACCGTGGGATGGACGTCTAGATTTCCATCTCTCGTCTTGAAAAGCAGCGGTGTCTTGAGCAGATTGTTCAATATGTTAGAATTCGTTTCCTCGAACTTGAGCACCTCCTCCCTAGGTACCGGTTTCAGATGCACTGAAATGAACGCCAGTGTGAGATATTCTTCCGGAGTCAACTCGTTCTCCACGATGAGATCCAGAACGACATCTAATTTCTCATCGATACCGTAATGTTCAGCAAGCTTCACGAACAGAGGTCTCTTCCCCTCCTCGATATCCATCTTGATGGTCTCTATATACGGAGCATCTTTGTATTCATCCGGGCATAAATCGGGAGTTCCAGAGATCCATATCTTACTTTTTTCGACACCTTCGATCTTCTCAACTATATCGCATGTCGTATCTACGAGTGCAGTGTTATCGTTCAAGTCGTCCAATACTATCAAAGTGCTTCCGATATACTCTAGATCTCTCCCAAAATTACTCAAAGCCTCTTGTTCGTCTATGTTACTGGTCGCTTCCAGGTATGAGGATAATCTATGGCCCCCTCCTTTTGAGAGAAAACTCGCGAGCTTCTCCCAGATGATCCTTTCAGTGTGCCAATTCTGTATCCTCAAGTAGAACAAGTTGGTATCTTTCTCCCTCTCCTTCATATAAGACGATATAAGCGAAGTTTTACCTACACCATTCGCCCCTTCCAAAACCAGAACGTTTTCATCGCCCTCCCACCATATTTGGACTTCCTCTATCCTGTCCGATCCGAACTCTGGTTCCTCTGTCAGATGGTCTAGGTGATGTATCCGCTCGGCTTTCCTTTCCTCATAAGCACCCTTGAATTCTCCATCCTCGATATCTTTCAAGATCTCCATAATGGATAGGTTCGTGTGAAAGTACTTGTTTATATCCTTGATCATCACGTCTTTCATCTTGCCGTCCATCTCGATCTCGACCTGGGTGTTGTCCATCTTGCTCTTCACTTTTTCAGCCTTCTTGACACCTTTTCCGGTCAAGAAATAACCCTTTCTCCTGTGTTTCTTACCCTTGATCCTGGTAGTTTCTTCTTCCAAGAACCCATTATCCACCAGATCCCGTACAGCGTAAGATACCGTGTTCTGTTTAGAACCGATGGATCCGGCCATGCCTTCCTGTGTGATCTCCACCGGATGCGGGTATCTCCCCTTTAGATCATGGTAGTCCAGAAGATGAACGAGCACTTTATCTTTAGTAGTGAAATCTTTAGGCATGTATGTTAATCTAAAAATGAGGTAGTATAAGAAGATTATTGAAAATTGATATATCAACACAGCCTTTATAAGTGCAAGTGGTTTTTTCGCAGATTCTTTTTATTAATCAGGCAATAATGCTTAAAAGATAATAGTACAAACTGGAGTAAGTTTTATTTTATGGTAACTGATAGCCATTTCAGATAACTGTGGAAGATAAAGCAAAAAAGGTAGCCCGGGAGCTCCTAGAAGCTGAAAGCGTTCATATCGTGACCCACATAGATGCGGATGGGATATCCTCGGGCAGCGTAGCATATGAAGCTATGTCCAGGGCGGGTAAAGAAGTCAGCATCGAGTTCGTCAAACAGCTGGAGAACGAGAAGATAGAAGAACTCAAGGATGAAGGTCACGAGAAGATCTGGTTCACCGACCTGGGCAGCGGTCAACTAAAATATCTGAAAGGAGTGGACTGCGTTATAACGGACCACCACGTTCCACAGGGAGATGTTTTGGAAGGTGATGTAAGTGATAAGGGAAACATACTCAGCTACTGCAAACCCACTATAACAGAGTTCAACCCCCACCGGTTCGGAGTGGACGGAGCTTCAGAGATATCGGGTTCCGGCATGGCATATCTTGTTGCTAGAGAGATGGGAGATAACGAAGATCTCAGTAAATTAGCGGTGTTGGGTGCCGTAGGTGACCTACAGGCCAGGAAACACGGTAGATTGGTCGGGAAGAACAGGGAGATCCTTCAAGAAGGCGTTGACGAAGGACACGTAGTTAAAAGCGTAGACACACTTCTTTACGGTGCAGAGAGCAGACCCATATCGAAAGTACTGGAATACGCCAGCGACCCCGTTCTACCCGGACTCACCGGTGATCCCTCCGCCTGCGCTAACTTCCTCGTCGAGATGGATATTCCACTGAAGAAAGACGGCGAATGGCGCAGCTGGTATCAACTTTCAAAAGGAGAGAAACGCAGGATATTATCCGCTCTGGCCAAGAAGCTTATAGAAAGAGGATTCCCCGCATCTTATGCAGATTCACTCATCGGCGAGGTTTACACATTCCCTGACGAAGAGTTCGGAACCATGCTTCACGAGGCCAAGGAGTTCTCCACCCTTCTGAATTCCTGCGGAAGATACGGCAAGGGAAAGATCGGACTCGAAGTGTGCCTGGGAGATAGAGACGAGTATTTCGACAAGGCTAAAGATCTGCTCAAGGGACACCAGCGCGTACTTGTGGACTGCATGAAATACGTCAAATCCGTAGGTGTTGAGGAGAGAGAATACCTGCAGTTCTTCCACGGTAAGGACCAGGTTCCAGATACAGTACTTGGGACGGTGGCAGGGATGGTGTTATCCTCGGGTGACGTTGACAGGAACCTTGCCATGTTCGCATTCGCTGAATCTACACAAAAAAAAGGTGTTAAGGTATCTTCCCGTGGAACCAAGAGGCTCGTGGATAGGGGACTAGATCTATCAGAGATCATGTCCAAGTGCTCCACAAAATTAGGAGGGGACGGCGGCGGACACGATATAGCCGCCGGGGCGCATATACCCGAGGGAAGAGAAGAGGAATTCTTACAGGAATCCGAAAACATGATGAAAGAACAACTAGATTGAACCTTTTCTCAGACCTGGATACTGTATTTTTTACCGTTTCAAGTCTCGAAACGTAATCTGAAAACTTGATAAGGGATATAAGTGATGACTTAGATTTTAAGAGTACACTCGCCAAGATGATACGGCCCTACACATAACGATAATTCCTCCTCACTATTTTCCTTCTCACGATAATTCCTCCTCACTATTTTCCCTACTCACGGTAATTCCTCCTCACTATTTTCCCTACTCACGATGATTCCTCCTCACTATTTTCCCTACTCACGATAATTCCTCCTCACTATTTTCCCTCTCACGATAATTCCTCCTCACTATTTTCCTTCTCACGATAATCATCCTTCAAGGGGGGCGAATATCCTGCGTTGTTTAACCACATCAGTCCCTGATAAAGACGCTCGTCCCGAGGCATTGCAGTTGAGAAAAAGCCCTGCAGGAGGCTTCCCTCAGCCCCTCTAACCCCTTTTTTTAATTTAGTATGTTCACAATTTGTATGTTCATGAACATACAAACTTCATTCCACCCTCTTCATCAATATGTCCATGAAGTTCACCAGGTACCTAGAAAGTGCAGGATTGTTCGTGTACCCGCACGCCTCGAGTCCCGGCGAAGCCAGCAGTGCGCGTTTACCGTCGCTGATGACATCCGTAGCTATGAGTCGTTCTCTCCTTTCCACGTCCATACCGTCGAGGACCCTTTCCCCGTAACTGGTGACCACGGTTATCGTGATGTCTCTCTTCATGGCAGCTATCAGTTCGTCCTTCAAAGGATCCAAGATGGATGAGAACTTAGGCGTTGAGATTATCACTTCTTCGTTGGTCTTCTTGAGTATCTCGGCTATCTTCTCCAGCACTTTCTGCTCACCGTTGATCGTGTAAACGACCTGCGGCTCACCCCTCTCGGACAGTATCTCGTAGATCGTGTTCAAGCGGCCGAAGACGTCGTCCAGCTTATCCGATAACCTGCTTTTCACCTCGAGAGGCTCTGCTGGCCGATATATGCGCGGTCGCCCCTCGCTGATAACCACGTATCCTATGTCGTGCAGCGAATCCAGTGCTTTGTAAACAGAAGTTCTGGGAAGCTCTGAGGTCGTAGCGATTGTCTCGGCGTCCGCTACACCATGCGCGACAAGAGCCGTATAAGTCCTTGCTTGGTATTCGGTCAAACCGAACTGTTGTAGTCCCTCGGATATATAGTCGTGCTCTTCTTGAAAGCTCTTATTTTCTCCGATATTTTCAGCCATTATTAGCTTTAATCGCTACAAAATATTTAAGTCTTTACTAAATCTACTTTTGCTCCGATACTCATGGTCATACAAGAATCTGATTTGGAGAAAGGTCTTCCAAAGAAGACCGGTTCTCTGTGTCCAGAATGTAAGAATATAATTCCTGCTAAGATCGTTGAAGAGGACGGGAAAGCGGTGATGAAGAAAGAGTGCCCGGAGCACGGCAAATTCAAGAGCGTTGTCTGGTCGGATGTCGACATGTACCTGAAGGCGGAGAAGTACGCCTATGATGGAACCGGAATAGACAACCCGAAGATAACAGACGCCGCGAGCTGTCCGGATAACTGTGGATTATGCAATCTCCATAAAAGCCATACCTGCCTGGCGAACGTGGACCTGACGAATAGATGCAACATGAATTGTCCTATATGTTTCGCCAACGCCAACGATGCAGGTTATGTTTTCGAACCGTCATATGACGAGATAGTCGGCATGCTTGAAACTTTGAGGAACGAAAAACCGGTGCCCACTAAAGCGGTCCAGTTCGCAGGTGGTGAACCCACTGTTCATCCGCGTTTCTTCGAAGTTGTCAAGAAAGCCTCTGATATGGGGTTCGCACAGATACAGGTCGCGACGAACGGTGTCAAGTTGGCGAACCAGGATGACTACGCCCAGAAGTGCGTTGACGCAGGAATGCATACAGTCTATCTCCAGTTCGATGGCCTTGATGACGAGATCTACAAAGAGGCAAGGGGCAGACCGATGCTGGATCTCAAGAAAAGAGCTCTGGAGAACTGCAGCAACACTTCACCGAAACCACTAGCTACAGTTCTAGTCCCAACGTTATTGAAGGGTGTTAACGCCGATCAAGTGGGCGATATCGTTGAATTCGCGATAGAACATAAAGATGTAGTGAGAGGAGTGAATTTCCAGCCGGTGGCTTTCACGGGCAGGATCGAACAGGAGAAGAGAGAGAAACAGAGGTACACGCTCCCGGACTTGGCCAAAGGTCTTGAAGAACAGACGGATTATTTCACCAAGGATGATTTCTATCCCGTTCCATTCGTGACACCGATCTCACAGTTGATCTCGGTCGTGAAGAACGAACCTCAAATCGCTTTCACTTCGCATCCACACTGTGGATTAGCTTCTTATATCGTTATAGGAGATGAAGGCCAGGTAGAACCGATAACCAAATTCGCAGACGTAGAAGGGCTGATGCAAGCTATGCTTGAGAAAGCAGATAAGTGGGACAATGTACTCCACAAGACTATCTTCAAACTCGGTGGAAAACTCAAGAGCGACGAAGGTAAGAAGAAGAGCTTGATCAAGAACTTCCAGAACCTCTTCGGAGAATACCTGAAGGACGAAGAACTCCCCGGTGGTTTGACCCTGGGAGAGATAATGACCAGTATCATTTCAGAAGGCGATAAAAGTTCTGTAGGGGAATTCGCATGGCGCACCATGTTCATAGGAGGTATGCACTTCCAGGATCTCTACAACTACGATATCGAGAGGGTGAAAAGATGCGTAATACACTACGCTACGCCCGACGACAGGATAATACCATTCTGTGCATACAACGGTGGACCCACATACAGAGAAGAAGTAGAGAAGAAATTCTCGATACCGTTGGATGAGTGGAGGGAGAGGCATGAAGCCTGAAGTAGATCAAGAAAAATGCATGCACTGTGGAGCCTGCGTCGGAGTATGTCCCGCGAACGCCATGTTCTTGAAAGAGTACATAGTCGAGATAAACGACGACTGCACGAGATGCGGACTATGTACAAGAGCGTGCCCAGTGGGAGCGATAGAACTGAGAGGTGAATGATGATGGAGATAGAAGAGGGAGATGTGCTCGAATATGATCTTCTCATCGTAGGAGGTGGCCCAGTCGGCAGCGTTACGGCTAGATTCGCAGCCAGGAACGGCGTGAAAACACTGGTCATCGAGAAGAGACAGGAGATAGGTTCCCCCGTGAGATGCGGTGAAGGAGTTTCACTCACCAGGATCGAAGACGAAATTGACAATATCGATAGATGGACTGCTAGGAGCATGAAAGGCGCTGTTCTTTATTCACCTTCAGGATATAAGTTAGAGATCACGGAAAAGATGGCGGGAGATGAAGTCGGAGTCGTCTGCGAGCGTGATCTATTCGATAAAGAGATGGCTAGATTGGCAGCCCAAGAGGGTGCCGATTACATGGTTAAGACCTCGGCCATATCACTTATAGAAGAGGACGGCAAGATAAAAGGGGTCAAGGCCCGTAAGATGGGAAAAGAATTCGAGATCAGAGCCAAGTTGACAGTAGGAGCCGACGGTTTCGAATCACAGGTAGCCAGATGGGCAGGACTCTACGAAGCGATACCGCCTAAAGATGTTATGACATGTTTCCAGTACAGGATGACGAATATAGATATCCAGGCGGATTACACCAATTTTTACTTATGTAAAGAAGCACCCGGAGGCTACGCTTGGGCTTTTCCTAAGAATGAAGATACGGCTAACGTAGGTCTCGGAATACAGATGTCTCAGCTAACCGGTGAAAAGACTCCAAAAGATTACCTTGACGAATTCATCGCCAATAGAGAGGAGTTCGCCAAGGGAGAACCGGTGGATATGGTAGCAGGTGCGGTCTCGGTCTCGCATCCCTTAGATAAAACAGTGATGGACGGGCTGCTTCTGGTTGGAGACGCCGCTAGAGTCGTAGGCGCCATAACGGGAGGAGGCATAGTCAACGGAGTCATCCAGGCCAAGATAGCAGGTCAGTTCATAGCTGAAGCCGTTGAAGAAGGCCGTTTCGACGAAGAGTTCTTACAGGGATACGAGAAAAGGTGGAGAGATAAGCTGGAAGACAAGCTGTGGCGAGATTACATGGCGAAAGAAACGGCTATGAATCTCGATAATGAACAGTTCGACAAGGTCGTAGACGCTCTTTCAGAAGTAGACCTCGATCATGTCAGTATTGGAGTGATATTGAAAGCCGTCAGTGAGAAATATCCCGAAATCATCGAAGAATTCGAAGATCTTATATGAACGGTGGAGAAGAACGTTCTCCATGGAGATCGATATGCCACGGTAAAGCCGATAGGTGTTTAGTTATCTGTGGTAAGAGATCACCGATCTGTGCCAGATGTTTTGGAACCTATTCAGGTATACCTTTTGGGATCTTGTTATCGATGATATTTTTGTCGGCGGAGAACATCTCTCCGACCTTCCTTTTCATCCTGACACTGATAGCTCTGGTTCCAACGGCAGTGGACGGCACTTTGCAGGAATTGACCAAGTGGGAGAGCAACAATCTTTTGAGAACTCTGACAGGACTCTTTTTGGGAACCGTTATGGGCGTGGACATCTGGTGGATACTGATGAACTTAGGTTGATTATATTCTGACAAAAATTATTTTTACTCTATGAAACAATAGGGTGCCGATGAGTATAATCGAGGTCGAAGGTCTTCACAAGAGCTATGGAGATATCGAGGCTCTCAGAGGTCTGGACTTATCGGTGGAAGAGGGAGAGATATACGGTTTTTTGGGTCCAAACGGAGCCGGCAAGACCACCGCTCTCAAGGTGATGATGGGTCTGATACAACCTGACAAGGGGACCGTAGAGATCAAGGGAATAGAGGTAGATACAAAAGATATCAAGGCGAGGGGGAGATTGGGCTACCTTCCAGAGAACGTGGGTTTCTACAAGGGGATGTCAGTAAGGGAGAACATGATGTTCTACTGCGATCTGAAGATGTGTCCACACGATGTTATCGATGAGTTGTTGGAAGACTTCGAACTATTATCAGAGTCTGAAAAAGATGTAGACCAGCTTTCCAAAGGCATGAAACAGAGATTGGGTCTAGTTCAGACACTGATAGGTGACCCGGACATATTGATACTTGACGAGCCGACCAGCGGTCTTGACCCGGAGATAAGAAGGTGGGTCAAGGAGAGGATAATCGAACTCAAAGAAAGCGGAAAAACCGTACTGCTTTCCAGCCACGTATTGGCGGAGGTGCAGGAACTGTGCGATACCGTTGGTATCATAAGTCAGGGAAGGATGTTAGCTCAGGATTCAGTAAAGACATTGGGTGAAAGGTTGAAGTTGGACCACCGCATAATATTCTCCATTGAGGACACGAGAAGAGCTCTGAAAGAAGCGAAAGAACTCGATCATGTAAAAAGACCACGGGTCGAGGGTGATAAACTGGTGGTGTATTGCAGCGGAGATGAAAAGATGGAAGTTATCAAACATCTCCTGGAGAAGGGATTCGAAGTGACAAATTTTACCGTCAAAGAACCGGACTTGGAAGAAGTCTTCGTACAATTGATGGAGGAGGAGGGGTGAGAAAGAGATGAAGAAGATAAAAAAGATCAAATTACTCTGGTCACGGGATATGTGGAGCCGGATATTCACCATCGCCAAAAAAGAAGTGAAGCAGAACATCAGGAGCAGGTGGATACTGTTCCTTACACTAGCATTTCTGTTGTTATCCGTGCTGGTATCTTACTACGGGACTTCCTTCGAGGAGAGCACCCAATGGATGGGGTTGGAGAACACCATATTGTACATGACCACCTACGTGGAGTACATGGTTCCTATCTTGGCTCTCATGCTCGGTTATGGTTCGATAGTCAAGGAGAGAGAAGAGAACTCGATAGAATTGTTACTCTCTTACCCCGTGGATAGAGGGGAGGTCCTTTCAGGGAAATTTTTAGGGCTATGGACACTACTCAGCGGGGCGGTTATCGTGGGGCTCGGTGTAGGCGGATTCATAATCGGGTCCAAGGTCGAGGATGTTGTTTGGTCGGAATACTACCTTTTCATATTATCCTCTATATTGCTGGGCGGGGTCTATCTCTCGATATCCATGGGATTCTCTGTACTCTTCAAGGACAGCACCACGACCATGGCGGCTTCGGTTTTCTTGTTCTTCCTATTCAGTTTCTTGTGGCTGTTCGCGGTGTATGCCGTAGCTCAGGTGACGTTCGGATGGGATGTAGTCAGGGCTGGGACACCGCCTAAATGGTATTTCGGACTACAGTTGTTCAATCCTGTTCTTATATGGTACTCATTGTTGGCTTTGAATATCCCCGCTCTACGTCAGTGGGCCATGGAATTCGGAGGTGAAGAACCGCAGTACCAACCGCATTTCTACGATACCTGGATAATGATAGCACTGCTGCTTATATGGATAGCCGTACCCCTTATATTATCTGAAAGATGGTTTAACCGGCGGGAAATCAAGTAGTAACGAAAAAACTAAAATGAACTTTATTGTTGTGGGTTCATGGTCAAGGGAATAAGCCACAAGATCAGAGGGACGATGAAGGATGAATTGGGGGATCTGGGGGTCAACATATTCGAGAACCAGTGTAAGCAGATGGGACTGCTTCCAGAAGATATCGAGATAGAAGACCTTAACGAGTTATCGGATAAGATCTTCGATTCGGTTCGATACTTCACAGGCGTAGACAAGGCTGAGATGATAAAGAAAAGTATCCGGAAATACAAACTTCTAGATAAGCTCAAAGGTTTAAGGGAGGAAGAGGAGAACACCTAC
>CAZFVW010000025.1:0-14775 GCA_964522285.1 uncultured Thermoplasmata archaeon
TTCGCTTTCGGGATATGAATTCTCCGTTTGTCTCGGCATCTCTTCTCTCTGTGGCTCGGATCTTTGTGTTCTTTGAGGCTCCGAAGCCCATCTGAAAACCCTTCCACAATCTGGACATCTTCCCCTACCATCTTCATGGAACATCAAACGTTCCGAACCACAATCTTTGCATTTACCTTCATCTGGTTTCTCGACCATCTATTCACCTCTTCCTCAATATTATGGGTTAGGTATAAAATTTTTCCCTTCCTTCTTTCTCCAAGTAACGTCGACTTCATCTGTACGATATTTTTGTCTTACCCCGCTCTCTTCGATAGGGGTGGTTATTCCAGATTTGTTCATTATGTAACCAGTCCAAGCGATCATCGCCCCGTTGTCGATACAGAGGTCACCATCTGGAACATAGGAGTAGGCTCCTCTTTCTTCTGCCATTATCTCGACCATCTCTCTCAATCTATTGTTCCTTGTAACACCGCCACCCAGTAGTACCTCGTTCTTGAGCGTGTGGGCTAAAGCTCTTTCCGTAACTTCCGTAAGCATGGCGAAGGTGGTTTCCTGGAGAGAGTAGCACACGTCTTCCAATCTCTCTTCTTCGTGATTAAGGGCGGAGGTGAGTATTCCAGAGAAAGCTACATCCATACCTTTGACGCTGTATGGTAGGGAGAGTAATTTTCCTCCTGCTTTCGCTTTTTTTTCTATCTGTGGTCCGGCGGGGAACAGCATACCGTTCTCTCTACCGAACTTATCTAACATGTTGCCTAATCCGATATCCAAAGTTTCTCCGAAGATCCGATATCTACCCTTGGTATAAGCGATTATCTGGGTATTGCCTCCCGAAACATATAGCAGGACTGGATCCTCTGCATCTGTTCTCAACCTACCGATCTCGATGTGAGCTATGCAGTGATTGACTCCAATAAGTGGTACATCAAGTGAAAGTGATAAACTTCTAGCGGCGGTAGCTACAGTCCTCAAGCATGGGCCGAGTCCAGGACCCTGTGAGAAAGCAACAAGGTCGATATCTTCACTGTCGATATCTGCTTTTTCTACGGCTTTCGATATGAGCGGAACGACGTTCTCGGCATGTAAGTTCGCTGCCTCCCGGGGATGTATCCCTTCGTCCTTCTCGTATTTACCGAACTCGTTGGCCAGTATATTGCCTTCACTATCTACTATACCTATACCCAGAGTATGAGCTGTACCTTCTATGCCTATAGTTATCATGTAATTAAAAAGAGAAAAGAAAGGGTATTAAAAGTGTTTTTTATGATCCAAAGGGTGTTAGGTAAGTCGGACTTCTAAGTTCCAACCCTCTTCTTCCCTGTATCTATTCAGATTTACCGATTCTGAAAACTTTCGTCCCGCAGCTGGGGCATTCCCCTTTCGTTGCCGGACGACCGTTCTTCATTTCGACCTGTTTTGGATTCTTAATCTCAACTTTTTCCCTACATTTTACGCAATATGCTTCTGTCATGATTATCACTTGAATTGGAGAATGAACTACCTTTATTAAAAATTTCCTTAAGATCGAGGGTAAAAACAGGCTAAAACCGCTGTTTTTAGGAAGAAAATAGGGGTCAGGTCGCCGTCGTAAGCCCCTTTCTGTTTCGAGACGACATTCATCTATGCGTCCTACCTGCCGGTCCCGGAATGGTCATCCCGGCTCGTTTGGACTTGCTCCAGCGAGGTAAGTGGCCGTTTCATCGTTCCCCCTGATTCTCGGTTCCGCGGGTTAACTGGCCCGCCTTTCGACGGGTTTCGCACGCTTCATCACTCGTCAGAGGACGTTTCGTTTCTGCTCCCTCTTCCGGTAAGATACCGAAAGCCGTTGGAAAACTAGGTTTTCCGTCAGGTAACCTGGGCTCTCACCCCATCGTCTTGCGACGATCCGCCTTTCCTATGGAGAGGGGACTTTCCTCAGTGTCTAGCACCGTCGGTCGTCCACGGTCTCCTGACCCGAGATTCTCTTGTTCTGATATCATATAAATTTATTGCGGTCTTCACGGTGGATTATAGTGATACTTCAGGAAAAACATATAATAAGGTGAAATTTAATCTAAATACACATGACAGGAATCCAAGATATCCCCATGACTTCTGTGAACCTCGACGACATCGTTTGCTGTCCGGGAGGAGCTGAGATATCTGATAAAGAGCTGAAGGGAGATCTCCTGAAGACTCTTCACTGGCGTGAAAAGATGATAGACCAAGGGCTCATGGGTTTCGTTTCTTACAAGGGTGATGAACCCAGGGGTTTCATAGAGTTCATGCCCGCCGAGAGTGCACCTTTTCCCATCGAGTGCCCTGACGGTGTAGTGGTGATGTGTTATCACTGGGTTGTAGGAGAGGATGACGAAGATCATCTGGAGCAGGAGAAACGGCTCATCGAACTGGTAAAGGATTACATCGATGGTAAGTATTCAGGCATGACGTTCTTAGCTTGGGATAATCCCGTCCACTTCCCTATAGATATGATGGAGGAGATGGGTTTCGAAACTATCGAAAGTTACGGCCAGGTAGAGATGATGTGGCTCCCGGTAGAAGAATATGCCGAGGAACCCACTTTGGTGGATAGAGATTTCACACCTGAGGACCTATCGAAGGATGGGAAACTAGCCATAGAACAGGCTTACAGTCACCGATGTCCATACAGCATACATCACAAGGAGAGGGTCAAGGAAATTTTAGACAAAATAGGGCCGAACGATCGCATCCTCTACAACAAGTACGTTATCGATACCCACGAGGACGCCCTCAAGTATTCCGTCGAACCCTGGAACTGGGAATGGCTTTATATCAATGGAGAGGAAGTCCCGCTTTATAATACTAATAACGAGGATCTGAAACAGTTGATACGGGATAAATTGGATGAGTTGTGAATATTTTCATGAACAGATATTAGTCCATCATTCATGATCTGATTTTAACTCTTTCACAATCTCTTTAACCTCATTCACGTTACCTTCTGGCAGTAATTTTTCCGAGAATACGCCTTTAAAAGAATTTTCAAATCCATCTCTACCAAGAACTTTTTCTATACCATTCAAGATATTAACAAAGTCCTTTTCTCTTCCTCTATCAGCGTGTTTCTTAATCTTTTCAGAATCTATGTCAGTTGCTAAAGCTACAACATCCCTTACATCAGTCAGTCTTCCACTGTGAACCTTGATCGCTATGAGCAATTCTTTTTCAGGTATCTTACAATCTATCGATTTTTCGCTCCCTTCAACTTCTTTATTTATCGAATGGTCCTCGAGATAGTCAAAACTCCATGAAGCACCAGTCTGTCTGCATTCCAAAGAATCAACCAATATATCGAAGTTGACCGGCAGTCGTTCATCTAATTTAAAAGAGATGAACTCACCGCCATAGACGGATTCTAATTTTTTCCTCTGGACTTCTTCATAAGTATCTTTTTTTAAAGATTTTATAAAACCATCTAGTTCCTCTTTTTTGATAACTATATCTGCATCGACGGAAAATCTGTGGTTGAAAGCGGATACAGCATATCCTCCAACCAGTATGAAGTTCAATTTTTTCTCTTGAAAATCTTTCAGTTTCACAAATATCCTATTTTCACGTTCTATAAACTTCCCGATCAAATTTTCACTCTCTCTTTATATTCGACATTCAATCCCAAACCATACTTTTCATCCAACATCTCTAAAGCTGGCTGAAAATTGATCTCGTATTTTTGTGCCCAATCGATAGTTTCTCTCAAAGGTATCACCGAAGAGTTCTCCACCCACTCGGATTCGAAATCCTCTTCTGGACATAATACGAAATAGATACCTTCTCCATCCCTTTTCCCCTCCATATATTCAACTGAAAAGCTTTCAAAAAAATCTTCCCACGCGCCCAAGTCATCCTCTAACACTTTTATGAATATCGGGTAATCCTTCCTGCTCCTGGATATCTGATACCCGCCTTCAGTCCAGATGAAGACAGCATCAGTTTTTGTGTACGCGTACTTCATGCCGGAGAAGTTAGGTAATAAGTATGCATCTTTCAAGTCCAACCTCTTTTTCAACAAAGATCTTCCCAAGTCTCTGAAATCATCCAATAACTCCTGATCTAAGATCTTTATCCCTCCGTCCCTTTCTATGACTTCTAAACCTTCCAACTCTTTTATCCATCTGTGTGTCCATCCGTAAGACGATCCGATCTTTTTGGACAAGTGTAATATCGAATCTCCTTCCTGCAACGCTAATGTTATTTTTGCAACGTGAGGGTTTATAACTTCCAACATCAAGTTATCATTATAGTGATAATCTTATTTATAATTAACCAAGTTTGTTATTATCGCTCACTCCGGTGGCTCAGATCCAACTACCATCCATCTACCCGTAACCTGATCGTACTTGAACTCACCTTTGAAAACCACCGGCCGCCCTCTTATCAATGTATTGTTCTCAGTATGATCGTACTGATATACCTTATTAGCCAGAGAACGGTACCTTGTCCCGTTATCATCCTCCAGAGGGCATATCTCGAAATATGTGATATTTTCCCAACCCTCGACACTCTCGACCTCACCTCTCACTTTTACGTTCATACCTTCGTACCAATTCGGATCCTGCAGCAGCGAGTCGATAGGTGTAAAACTCGAATAAGCCCTTTCTTTTATCTGTAGGTCTCCAACACCCGAAACTTTCAGGTTGATATCGCCCTGGTAAGATTCGATCCTTCCCTTGACCCAGATCTTCGCTCCAGGTCTGATCTCTTCCTTCTGATCTACGGCTTTGATAACATTGGTATCCACGTAGGTATCTAAAGAAGCCGGTTCACCTTCATCCTTCAACACGATGTGATACGTACCAGATAATTTATCCGCTTGAGATATGGTCCCAGATGTCTCAACGAGCGCACCAACGTCCTCCTGCCCTATCTCTGAGATCCTGATCTTCTCAGCGTCCTGACTAGCTGAGTAAACGTATAACGAAGCCGTACCCACGAGTGCTACGATAACAGCTACTATGACTATCTGTTTCTTCTCCATCCCGGGTTCATCCCTCGATCA
Source organism: uncultured Thermoplasmata archaeon (assembly GCA_964522285.1). Lineage (GTDB taxonomy): Archaea > Thermoplasmatota > Thermoplasmata > Halarchaeoplasmatales > Halarchaeoplasmataceae > CAZFVW01. The sequence goes on from CAZFVW010000025.1 coordinate 5,021, forward strand.
ACCTGGTGAGTTTCTCTTCTAGAACTTCAACCGGTATGTCCGAAACTGTGACTTTCGTTGTCCTGCCTTTACCGGTGGAAACGGTCTTCGTATCCAGCAGTCCTCTATCCGACAGCGATTTCAGATACTTCCAGAACTGTGTATGACCCAGCGTTTTCATGCCGTGGGTTTCGGTGATCAATTTGTAGTGTTCTTCTAGATTCCCTGTCGTCGTGAAAGCCTCATCTCTAAGCTTCTGCGTAGCCGCCAGCAGTATGACTCGTTCCTGATCGTTCAAGTCCCTTATCTTGTTCTCTGTCAAAAAGGGATCGACTTCCGCTTTAGCGGTCCTGATATCTTCTGCTGAGATAGAATCTCTACCTTTCTCCTCGGCTAATAGACTGGATTTTTCCATCAATTCTATGCCGAAACGAGCGTCGCCTCTCTTACCAGCGATCTCTGAGACCAGTTTTAATTCTTCGTCGTGCATCGCATCGGGATATAGAGCCATCCTGGCCCTAGCCCCGAGTATCTCGTAAAGCTCGTCGCCTGAATACCTCGGGAACCTGATCCTGTTGCTCCTCTTGAACGTACTGAGCGCGCCCTCCTCCATCAACTCTAGAGCGTTTTTCTGAGATATCAAGAACAGCGAAACGTTGCACTGGGGAGTCAATTCTTCATCATCAAATCTTGATAATAAGTATATCAGTTCGGAGCCTTTTTTCTTTATCAGATGATCCACTTCGTCAAGCACGACTATCAGATGTGTCTTCTCCTGCTTGATGTGCTTCCGAAGGATCTCCATCATCTCGCCTACGGAGAACCCTCTGTCAGGGAATCCTTTATCGAACTTCTTCACGATCTTCAGAACGGCGGAACTGTTGTTGTTCCTCTTCCTGCAGTTCACGAAGGCGTAATCCACGCTTTTATCGCGTTCTCTCGCCCATTCTTTAAAATCTATACAGAACCTTTTCGCCGTGGCGGTCTTACCTGTGCCTACGTTACCCTGTAGGAAAACGTTCTGAGAAACGTTGGATTCTACAACTCCTCGGAAAAGGGTGAACAACCGTTTTATCTGTTCGTCTCTATTGGGAAGCTCTTTGGGAACGTAATCGAAGGCGAGTTTCTTGTGATCTTCGATTATCCTGCCCGTAATATTTTCAAAAGGCATCTGAATCTCTCTTGATGTTCTCTAATCCAGTCCTGCACCACAGCTCTTACAGTATTTAGCGTCGAGTTCGTTCTTCTCGTTGCAGATAGGACATTTCTTGTAGTCAGATCCTTCCTCGGATCTCTCTTCGCTCTCTTCCTCGCCCTCTTCTTCGGTTTCCTCGGGTTCTTCTTCCTCTTCGAGTTCCTTTTCTTCCATCTCTTCTTCCTTCAGCTCTTCCTCGGCCTCGAGGTCTTCGTCCTCTATATCTTCCTTGCTTCGGGGTATCACGGAATCTGTTATCGTCACCCTGTTACCCGCTGAGAGTCCACCGGCGTACTCGATACTTCCTTCGACCTTGACGCCGTCTTCCAATTCAACATTGCCCAAAGCGGTGACGTCTGCGACCTGAGAATTCTTCTTTATGGTAACGTCGTTCTGGCTTTCTATATCTGCGGCATTCACGTCCTCTGATATGACGACCCCATTGCCTTTGATCATACCGCTGATCATACATCCAGAACCGATATCGACGGATCCTTCTTCTGAGAACAGGTCACCTTCTACCTGGCAGTCCTGGCCGATAACGATATCGGAGTCAGCTCTTATCGTCCCCGATATTACCACACTGTCTTCGATGGTGACGGATTTACTGCATCGTATATCTCCGTGTACCTCTGAGTCAGATTTGAGTACGAGATCATCTCCAGATTTGATGGCTACACCATCATCCTCTTCTGTCCCCTCTCTTTTTTCGAGGTCTTCCATCAACCTTTTATTTTCCTCGTTCAGCTCTTCTATCTGGTTCTCTAGAGCTATATTTTCATCTTCTAGTTCTTCGATGAGTTCATCCTTCTCAGCAGCGATATCTTCTGTTTTTCCCTTGCTTTTCAATCTAGACCTGAGGTCTTCGATCTTCTTTTCTTTCTTGCTGAGAAGTTTTCTTTTATCATCTAATATCTTTCTCTTCTCCAACTTGAGTTTTTTGACTTCCTTATTAAGCCTGACCCTCTCCTTTTTCAACCTGGTGATGTTAGCTTGATACTTCTCCATGCGTTTTCGAATCTTATCTTTTGCAGAATTGGCCATCGTACTCTCCTCTTTGGTGAATTAAAACTAGAAGTGTATTTAATATTTATCGTGGGCCGAGTTCAGATCTTTTCGTGAGACCATACCTCTAGATCGAAGTTATCTATGACGCCCTCCAGTCGTTCGAATTCGATCACCGCGAACAATACTCCTTTCTTTGAAAACCTCTTCAGGTTCTTAGCTATGACTTCCTCCCTGTGCTCCTCCAGCTCCTTATAACCCGACAGCTTATTTATTATCTTATCCCACTTGAGTGCAAAATTGCGCGCGTCCTCGGCGTCCACTTTCTTTTTCATCAGCCGCTTTTCTCTGAAAGACTGCATGAGCCAGTTGGTCCCACTGACGTGTTCGCAGTAGGCCATAGTGTAGTGTTCGTCGTCCATATCCAATCCTTTTATCTCTTTACCGTTCCCCTGGCAATAGCTCAACAGTGAGATATACGAAGGAGGGGGTATCTCGACCTGGCCGAACTTCTCTAAGTTCCTGGCATATGCTATCTCAGGTGTTGTCAATTGATGTTCTTCCTGCTCTTCCTCGCCGGTATAATCTTTCAGGGCCTTCAATTCTTCTCTAGATATCGGAAGTGCCCCTATGTCGAAATCGACTTTCCTCACGATGCCACTTATCCTGTCCCCTTCGGAAGTCAGTCCCTTGACTATCCCTGTCAGATAAATGGTTGAACCTTCACCGTTGGTCAACTTGCGCAATCACTCAGCCCCCTTTCTTTCCCTCAGGAGCTCCTTGATAGCTTCTTTAGAATCGATATCCGTGAGTTCAGACATCTCGATAAGTGGAGTCCCCTCGAGGTTCACCCTTGTGTACCTTTTCTTCAGGAATATAACAGATTCTTTCTCGGTTATGTGTGATAGGTCGGAGACTATCTTCGCCTTCTTCTTGAGGTTCTGATTCTCTTCGGAACCTATACCGCTCAGCAGGATCGTTTTCTCATCGGAAGTGACCGCTTCGAAGGGGCATCTACAAGTGGGTACTATCTTGTATCCCATTGAAAGCAGAGATTCGAATATGGATTTGCTGTAGCCTGTGAACTGTTCTAACGATTCAAGAGAATCCTCGATCTCTTCATCGTACTCCAGCGGGTTTAGCGGAAGAATCAGTTCTTCACCTAGAAATTCTTCCAATCTAAGCGCGATGTCCAGGTCTGCTCCCATACCCTGTTCGTACTTCTGGATCGCCTTTCTGGAGACTCCAGCGATCTTCGCAAGTTTGGATAGTGATATCCTGTTATTCTCTCTAGCGTTCTTCAGTAGTTCCGAGTCTAGATTCACGTAGAACCCGCCCGGTGCCGAGAATACGTAGGGTGGAACGCCTTCTATGAGCATATCCTCAAGGGTGTTGACTGAAATCAATGGTAGCCCTCTCCGTGAATATATCACGCCCTTCTTCAGCTTCCTCCTACCTCCCTTCACAGCGATGAGAAGACTAGATCCGTTCAAAGCGTTGCTCAGGACCTTGAGCTCCCTGGCATTCTTCCCTCTAGAGCTATCTGCATTGATAAGAGCCCTGATTATGAGGAGCGAGTCGTCCTTTCGGGCGATAACATCGAAACTTATACCTGGTTCGTAATGTCTCTCTGAAAGGTAAAAACCCGCTTTCGCGAGGATATCCCTGATCTCCTCGATCAACTGGAGCCTGTTCATCAGTAGTAAAATTAGCTATGACTTCTATATAAATATAACCCCCTCAACAAGAGAAACCAATAAAATACCCCCTTTCACATCTCCAAGCGATAACATGACCGAGTTACTCTACATGGAAGATATCGATGGAAATTACATAAAAGAGTTCGAAGCCAGCGTTACTAGGACTGGTGACGATTTCGTCGTTCTGGACCGAACTGCTTTTTTTCCAGAGGGAGGAGGGCAGCCATCGGACACGGGTACGATACAGTGGAGCGGTGGAGAAAGCGAAGTAGTTAAAGTGGAGAAGAAGGGAGATATCATACACAGGCTGGAAGGTGAAGTGCCCGAGAAAGGTACGGATGTTTCCTGCGGACTGGACTGGGACAAGAGATACGAGCACATGAAACTACACACGGCACAGCATCTGTTCTCTGCCGTCGTCTACGAAGAATACGGTGGGGAGACCGTCGGTAACCAGATATATACGGACTATTCGAGAGTGGATTTCGAACCCGTGGATCTATCGGATAAGGATGTTCAGAAGATAGGGGACAAGATCAACGAGATAATAAAGAACCACATCCCAGTCAAGATCTACGAGGAAGACAGATCAGTTCTAGAAGAGGAGATAGAAGAGGGCAGAGTAAATCTATCGTTGCTGCCCAAATCTATCAAAAAACTAAGAGTTATCGATATCTCTGGACATGACATATGCCCCTGCGCTGGGACCCATGTGAAGAACACGGAGGAGATCGGTGGTGTCAAGATAACAGATGTCGAAAACAAGGGAAAGAACAGGCAGAGGATATACTACGAACTGACTGATCGGTAAGTATCAATCGAAGGAAAGTTCCCAGTAAACCGTTGATGCTGTCCATTCATATCGATCCACTATCTTATCATCTAGATCACTGAGTTCTTCAGCTAGGTCGAAAGGCAGACATTGGTATAAACCGTAAGGGATGCACAATCCCTGATGATATTTCACCTCGTTTACGATATCCATCTCCACGAATCTTTCTTTCAAAAATGATTTGGAGTACATCCGGCTGTTCTGCGGCAAAGCCCACTGGTAAAGTATCCTAAGACTCATGGGATGCAGACTCTCGAAAACGAATTTATCTTTAGTGACCCTGCCCACTTCCTTAACGAAATCTTCGATATTTCCCGGACCTACAAGATGAAGAAACCTCATGCTCACGGTGGTATCGAAACACTTCTCTTCGAAGGGTAATTTCATAGCATCCCCCAGAACGTAATCCGCTTCACCTCTGTTCATCATCTCTCTACTAGCATCTAGACCAACGACTTTCCCACCCTCTCTCTGTAGAAGTTCAGCGAACCGTCCTGTCCCAGTTGCGATATCAAGGATCTTTTTTTCGTTAGGATCTATCAGGTCAAGGAGCATACTTTTCTCTTTCATATCCAAAACTTTCCCACCCTCTTCGAACCTCTTCTCGTCGTAACTGTCAGCGACTTTTTCTTTCCGATACCATTCCTTCTCTCTGTTGGCCATTCGAAAATTATATTACGCCACGGGTTTTTATAACATTCGAAAGAGATGGGAGAGAAAAAGAAGGCGGAGAAGGATGAAGACGATATATTATGGACTGAGATCGAAAAGAAGATCGACGAGAGTCAGTTCGAGAGCCCATTATTCTCGGTAGAGGGCAATCAGGACCACAAACACTTCTCCAGCGTTATCAAAGAGATCAAAGATGGGAAGGATAACAGCCATCTTGTGAAGATAAGACCCCCTCTCTTTTTACTGAGCGGTCTTCTCAGCAACATCTCAAGAAAGTTATCGGGTATGGAGAACCTCAAGATATTGGATAACAGGAGATGGAGCTCTAGAGAACTTGAACACCTGAAAGAACTGCACCCCCAATTATTTACAGCGGAGACCGAGTACGATAACGCCTTTCTGATGGAGAAGATAGATGGCGATGTTGCATTCCAGTTACTACGCTCTCCAGACATCTCTAACGAAAAGAAGAAGATGGTGATCGTAGAGATAACAGAAGCTCTGAAAAACCTGCATGAGAAGGAACTTTATCACGGTGAACCTACCACCCAGAACTGCATATTGGGAGACGATGGGGAGGTATACTGGATAGATTTCGAGATAGAATACAATAAGGATATCTCTGACTTGGAAAAGAAAGCTAGGGATCTAGAACAACTGACGCTATCGATAATGGGTGCCTTCGAAGAGGAAGGAGAGATAGGTATGGATGACAGCGAACTCGTCGAATTGGTCTTTGATTCTTACAACTCTGAAGAGGTGGTGACGATGTTCTGCCAGAACCCACATCTTCCACTTCTAGGGCCGCACAGGGTATATCAGTTCTCTTTCGTTTCTCTTTACCGGTTCTATCAGGTGCAGATGACCATCATGGAATGCCTACGGGAGCACATATACTGATGAATGACATCCTAGACTTCGAGGACGGTTGGAGAAGGGACCTGAAGATCTTTCTTTTATCGATCACTCCTGCTATCATAGCCCTGATCATCATCCTCATGATGGGTACTGGGGTTTACCTTTCACTTACCGCTGTACTTCTCAATTTTTATTTTGCCATCGGTTTGGGATGGATCATGTCACCCGTTGTAGGCCTCTCAACAGGTTTACATCCTTTCTGGCTTCTGGTTTTCATGGTCTTCGTAGCGACTGAAAGCTCCTTGATAGTGAGTTTGAATTACGATGTTTTGGAAAAAGTCCCTCTTTTGGGCAAGGGTATAAGGTATACCAGGAAAAAAGCGGAAGGGATCATAGAGAAACGTGAATTGGCACAGAGCGTGAGTTATTTCACTTTGTTCTGGCTCATGTTCATCCCTATCTATGGAACGGGCCCCATGGTCATGAGTTTCGTCGGTAGGATACTCGCGCTGGATTGGTACAAAGTGTGGATCACGATCAGCTTATCAGCTCTTACACGTTATTCTCTGATAATAGGGATAGTCTATTACGGAGTCTTCAAGTGATAACTTTGCTGCTCACAGAAGCCTGAGTAAACCCTCGTCTGTAAAAACGAGATAACAAGGCCAGTAATTATCTTTATCCTTTTCGATGACGAAATGATATGTATATATTATATCCTCGCTCTCGGGTTGGTTTATTTCTGTGATCTCGAACCAGTCACCCTCGTCTAACTTTTCTGTATCATTGTTGTTAAAATATCTAATATTAGTATCTTTACTGTTAGTATTGTCTAGATTATCTATTTCTGAGATGATAGTGCAGTTTTCGTAGCTCGATGAGAACATAGAATAGTCACACCTAGGCCCCTCCCCTCCAAGAACCATACACACTGATGTGTTATGTACACTGAGCGGTGCCACATCATCTTCGGAAACGTTCAATATCGTTATCCTGATCCCATCACTTATCTGAGTTACTGAATATTCCAAACCCCCCATCTCGTTGGTAGCCTGGTTAACCTCTGCAGAGGATAGTGAGAGCATATAATGGAAACATACCTGTGGAGAGGATGTGTATTCTTCTTTATTCCACCGTATCTTTTTGAAATGTACCTCTTTTCGTATGTTTTGACCAACTTCGTAATTGCAGCCGCCCCATTCCACTAGATTCAATCCATCGTGATCGTCCAGTTCTATGATGGACACTTTTCCCTGGGTGGTCATCTCACAGGATATACCGGTCACTTCGCCGGCGACGATTTTCTCTTTACCAGCTAGTTCGTCTTTAAAATGAGGTTCTTTGTAAGGAGAGTCATCCACTTCTATAGTTCCCCTGAAATCGTATTTGTCCACGAGTGCACCGTCCAATTCTTCGATTGACCAGGGTCTATATCTCGTGTACCAAATGTAGAACCCGAAAACTGAAATCAATATCACTATAGTCAGCGCTAGAGCTACTAACTTTTTCTTTTTCACCATTTCACATGGAATCTCAAATTAGATATATATAAATTTGGTTTTCTACCTCTCATTCGAATGCTTCAAGGATAAAACTATAAATAATGAAAGTCATTAAGGAGGGCAAGATAGAGAGATTGGAGGTACAAAAATGGCAGAAAAACCACATCTAAATCTCGTATTCATTGGTCACGTGGACCACGGAAAATCCACCTTAGTAGGTCGTACTCTATTCGAAACGGGTGCAATACCGGAGCACGTGATCGACGAGTACAGAAAGAAAGCAGAAGAAAAAGGAAAAGGAACTTTCGCATTTGCATGGGAAATGGACCAATTGGAAGAAGAGAGAGAAAGAGGTCTCACGATTGATGTGATGCATAAGAGATTCGATACAGATAAGTATTATTTCACCATCATCGATGCTCCAGGGCATCGTGACTTCGTAAAGAATATGATCACAGGGACGAGCCAGGCAGATGCAGCCGTGTTGGTTGTAGCAGCACCGGAAGGTATAATGGCTCAGACGAGGGAACACACCTTTTTGGCAAGGACTTTAGGTGTAGATCAATTGATCGTAGCCGTAAACAAGATGGATGCTACAAAACCGGAATTCAACGAAGACAGGTTCAATCAGGTACAGGACGAGGTTAAAAAACTTCTTCAATCGGTTGGTTACAGAGACGAGCAGTTCCAGGTAGTTCCGATAAGTGCGTTGAAAGGACACAACATCACAAAATCAAGCGATGATATCGGTTGGTGGAGCGGTGATACGTTCTTACAGACTATCAACAACCTGACAACACCTGAAAAACCGATAAACAAACCACTCAGATTACCGATCCAGGACGTTTACACTATCACGGGTATCGGAACTGTCCCAGTAGGCAGGGTCGAAACTGGTGTTATGAGGCCTGGAGATAAGGTGACGTTCATGCCGGCCAACGTAACAGGAGAAGTCAAATCTATAGAACAGCATCACGAGGAGATACCGAAAGCGGAACCCGGCGACAATGTTGGATTCAACGTGCGCGGTGTAGGTAAGAACGATGTACGCAGAGGTAACGTTGCAGGACCCGCAGACGATCCACCGACAGTCGCAGAGACATTCGATGCAAGGATAATCGTTCTAGACCACCCAAGCGTTGTGACTGCAGGATACACACCAGTGTTCCACGCACACACGTCTCAGGTCGCCTGTACATTCATCGAGTTGAAACAGAAACTCAACCCGAAGACTGGAGAGGTCGTGGAAGAGAATCCAGACTTCTTGAAGAACGGCGATGCAGCTATCGTGAAGGTCAAGCCCACGAGGAATCTCTCATTGGAGAGAGTAGAGGACTTCCCGGAAATGGGTAGGTTCGCTATCCGAGACATGGGCCAGACTGTAGCAGCTGGTCAGTGCATCGAGATCGAAGAAAAGGAGATGTAAAACCTCTCCACAAACCTTTTATATTTTATTATATGAGGACTTTACATGGCACAGAGAGCTAGAATATCACTGAGCGGAACTGACCCAGAGACAGTCGACAAGATATGTGGACAGATAAAAACCATCTCTGAAAGGACAGGTGTTGAGATGAAAGGGCCGATACCATTGCCTACGAAAAAATTGATCGTGCCCTGCAGAAAATCGCCTGACGGAGAAGGTTCTGAGACATGGGAAAGATGGGAGATGCGTGTCCATAAAAGGTTGATAGATATCGATGCCGATGAAAGAGCCTTGAGACAACTGATGCGTATCCAGGTTCCCGACGAAGTACACATCGAGATCGTTCTGAAAAGTTGAACAATTTTTTTAAGCCACAACTATTTTTTCTACTTTTATCTATTCGCAAGATTACTGAACAGATGGAAAACTACAAATATGGATTTGTTCCATCGAAGTGCCTAGGCAGGCCCATAGATACGTAGGAATTTTCGATGAAAATTCCTCCTTTCTATGCACCCAAAACTCGTTTCACTCGTTTTGGGCCCATAGATCAGACCGGAAGATCGCGACCTTTGCAAGGTTGAGG